>JBDSGY010000214.1:0-5066 GCA_039918755.1 Steroidobacteraceae bacterium | reverse complement strand
TTGGTGGCTGCTGGTGCTCTAGGAGCACTGCCAGCAGCCGGTGTCAGCTGCGCAAAGCGACCGGGCCGCTGCCGGCCCTGCTCCAGCTGCCAGAATTTGCGCGCCGTGAGATGCGGGTCAGTGAGTACGTCCTCCGGCGCGGCGACCACGACGGCATTGATGCCACGACGCTTCCCCTCGTCGCGGATCTCGGCACGCGTGCGAGTGCGGAAAAAGGCTGCGATTGCGGCCTCCCATTCGACGCGCAGGCCGGGGTCGAGCGTGGAACGGTTGTAGCGGAGCCAGTCAACGCCATGTAATGGATTGGGTAGTCCGTTCGCATCCATCCAGTCCGACAATCCCTGGTTCGCAGGCGCGCCGAAGCGGCCGGTCATCAGTGTGTGGAAACACCAGCCATCGGCAAGTGCCCAGATGCAGCGCACCGTGGCGCGGCCGTAGTTCAGCGCACCGCCCACGCGATGCAGCTTGCGCCGGTCGAATTGCCACACCAGCACGCCGTTCACGTTGCGGCTGAAAGCCACCTCCTGCACCGAGACATCGACGTGCTGGCCGCGGCCGGAAACACCGCGCGAATAATGCGCGGCCATTGCGCCGGCGGCCGCTGCCATCTCGGCGTGGAAGCCACAGGCATCCAGTGCTTCCTTTACGGGCGCGCGATCCGGCTCCCCGGTGAGACGCAGCGCCCCGCCCATTGCCGAGGCCACCAGCTCACTGCCACGCCAGCGCGAACGCGGGCCGCCGCTGCCGAAGGGCGTCACGGAAACGTGCACGAGCGCAGGGTTCCAGGCCACGATCTGCGCACGCGAAAGCCCCTGGTCTTCCAGTCGTTCCAGGCCGTCACCCTCCACGAGGAAATGCGCGGCGCGGATGCTCTGTTCATCGACTGCGTCGTGCAGGATCTGCGCACCCAGTGAAGCCAGCAGCCGGCACAGCGGCCGCTGTGCCATGTCGCCCAGTGCGAGTACGCGTTGCCCCTGAAGCAATGTCATCCAAACGTCTCCCGGCAGAAATTCATGATGTGCTCGGGCGCGCGATCGTTGGCCAGCCAGTGCGAAGCGGGCAGGATCAACGCGGGAATGCCCGCAGCGGCCAGCGCCTTGCGCTGCGCCGGCACCTGCCAGGCAAGCGCTTCGTCCTCGCGCGTCAGCCACAGGATCACCGCTTCAGCCTGCGTGTCCCTGGCGTGCGCAACGAGCCAGCCTGCACGATCGAAAAATGCACGCGGCCCGACGGAACTTGCCGTGAGCTGCCGGGCGATGATCAACGCGGGCACGTCGCCGGCGGCCCCCGCCGCGCGCAGCCGGTCGAGCGCGAAAGCGTGTGCCTCTGCAACCACGCTTGCACCCGCCGCTTCCACCGCAGCATGCAGGCGATCGTCGGGCGGCATGCTGCCCGCCAGCAGCACCCGATGCGCTGCGGGCGAGGAAGCCGGTTCCGCAACACTGCCGATCCAGCCGGAAGGATCATTCCAAAGCGCGGCGCGCGCCAGACGCTCGTAGAAGGCACCCTGCCCTGCACGTCGTTGCTGCAGCCCTTGCAGCGCCCGGCGCAATTCGTTGGCGCGTCGGATGGCCGCGGGCAATGCCGACGGGGCTACATCAAGGGCCTTGCACAGCGTGAGTACTGCATCAGCCGCGTTTGCGAGGCTCGATGCCCGCGGCACCAGCGACATGTCGAACACCAGCGGCTGCGGACCCCGCAAACTGCCACGCTGCTGCAGCTCGCGCACATAGTAGAAAAGCCGCTGCGCGGCATCATCGCTGCGCGAGAACACGACCGTGTGCAGGCCATCGAAGGCGCCGTCATGCCACTGTTCGAGTATCGAGCGCGCCCAGCCGGGAAAGCCCGATTCGAGCCACTCGTCCGCCCATGGTGTGTGGCCGTCGGTACGCCACGGCAGATGGCCGAAGGGTCGCCTGCTTGCCAGCAGCACCTCGACCGGCACATCGGGACCCACGAAGCCGATGGCGTCCCCCGTGCGGGTCAATCCAGCCGGATTGGCGAGTCTTGTCTCTATGTCGCTCGTCATTGCAGCACCGTTTACTGGCTCAGCCAGCGTGGCAGTCCCAGTGCAATCACCGGGAACAGCACCAGCAGGGTCAGATGTAGCAGATCGGCGGCCAGGAATGGCAGCACACCCTTGAAAACACGGCTCAATGGCACATCCGGGGCCACACCCTGTATCACGTAGAGGTTCATGCCGATGGGAGGATGGACGAAGCCGATCTCCATCGCACGCACGAGGAAGATCCCGAACCAGATCGGGGACAGACCCAGACCGGTAACCAGCGGCAGCAGGATGGGCGTGGTGAGCAGCATCAGCGCCAGGCCGTCGAGCACCGATCCCACCAGCAGCAGGAACACCGCAACCACGAGCATGGTGCCGACAGGCCCGAGGCCAAGACCGGCAATCGTGCTGCCGATCGCATCGGTAAGACCCGTCACGCTGATGAACGCCGCAAAGATGAGCGCGCCGATGATGACCAGATAGATCAGTCCGCTGGTCTTCAGCGTGTCTTCCAGTGCGCGCCGCAGTGACGCAAGGCTGAGCTTGCGGCGGAACAGACACACCAGTAGCGCGCCACTGGCGCCGACCGCAGCAGCCTCGGAGGGCGTGACCCAACCGATCACGATGCCCCCGGTCACCACGATCACCAGCAACCCGACGTCGAGCACGCGCCGCAGCGCCGCGCGCCGCTCCGCCCAGCTTGCGCGCGGCATGCGCGGCGCCATGCCGGGGCGCCACCACACGAGCAGGGCAATCACGATGAAGTAGCTCAGGGTCTGCGTAAGACCCGGCACGATGGCGGCAGTGAACAGGGTGCCGATGGATTGCTCGGCAACGATGCCAAAAACGATCAGCGCTCCGGAAGGCGGAATCATCTGACCCAGCGTGCCGCCGGCCGCCACAGAACCCGTGGCGAGCGCATCGGAATAGCCGCGACGGCGCATCTCGGGCAAGGCCACAAGGCCGATCGTGGCCGTCGTGGCCAGGCTCGAGCCGTTGATCGATCCGAATCCCGCGCAGCCGGCCACCGACGCGATTGCAAGGCCGCCGCGCCGGTGCCCGATGAAGCGGGCCGCCACGTCGAAGAAGTCGCGACTCGCATCCGCGGCAAAACACAGATGCGCCATCAGCATGAACAGCGGCAACGTGCCGAGTTCATAGCGCGTCATGGTCTCGAACAGCAGCACCCCGGACTTGATCAGCGCCGGCTCCAGTCCGAGTGTGAGTGCGAGGCCGCCAAGGCCCACGAGACCCAGCGAGACGCCGATGGGCATGCCTGCCAGCAGCAGCGCCAGCAGCACCACCACGCCCATCATTCCCAATGTCGAGCCGGTCATCGGGATGCTCGCGTGAAACTGCGGCGCAGCGCGTGCAGCAGCAGCAAGGCCAGCGCCACGACTGCGATCACGCGCAGCGGGCGATAGGGAATGCGCAGCAGTTCACTCTCTTCATGCCCGGACCACAGCTCGGCGGCGATCCAGCCACTGCCGGCCAGCAGCGCTGCGTACAGCACGGCGCCCGCCATCGCCTGGACTCGTTCCAGCACCACACGCGTACGCGGCGGCAGGCGATCGATCAGCAGATGAACGCGGGCGTGGGAGCCTTCCAGCGCCGCCATCAACAGCGCGCCCGAGGCCGCCACCAGCACGGCGGCCTGCACCAGTTCGATGGCGCCGAGCAGCGGCACGTGTACCTGCCGGCCGATCATGGCGAGCGTGTCCGCGGCCATGGCGAGCAGCAGCGCAGAGCCTGCGATCCACACCAGCAGCGTGCGCAACAGCTTCATGTGCACCGCCACTCGCCGCCGGTGCTGCGCTGCCAGCTGCGCGGCGGCAGGCCCGCGGCCGCGCCGATGCGCTCGAGATATCGGATCACGTCCGCAGCGCGCGCGTCATCGACACACACCGGTCGTCCCGGTGGCTCCACATGCACCGGCAGGATGCCCGTGGTCAGGCTGCCATCGCCATGCCAGTGCACGACGCCCAGCAAGGCATGCACGGCTTCGGGATGGAACGGTGCCAGCGGATAAGCCGGATCCGGCTCGAAGCCGAACAGCTCGCGACGCCGCTTTGCCCACGCCGCCCGCTCGGGATGGTCCTGCGCAGGACTCAGTGCATGCGTCACCACACAGCCATTGCCCAGACCATGAAACACCGGACGCCCCTCCCGCAGTTCGATACCCCGCAGGATATGCGCATGATGGCCGATCACTACATCCGCACCGGCGGCCAGCGCGGCATCGGCAAGCGGCCGTTCGTACGGCGCGAGCCGGGCCGGCGTATGCACGATGCCTTTGTGAAAGGCAACAATAACAAGCTCGGCGCGGGTACGCGCGCTGCCGATGTCGTGTGCGAGTTGCGCCAGCGCCTCGGGCGCAACTTCGGTCAGCGGTGCAGCGGGCGCCACCGGGCTGCCATCCGCCGTTCGCACGCGCAGGTAATTGCAGCCCGCGCGCGTCGCGGTGGCCCAGGCCGCTTCGGGACCGACGCAGTTGTAGCTCAGCAGTGCAATTTGCCTGCCCTCGACGGTCAGATGCAACGCCGCGCTCGCGGCGGGCAGCGTCGCCCCGGCACCGCAATGCGCGATCCCGAGCCGATCCAGTTCCGCGATGGTGTCGGCGATGCCGACAGCCCCGCAGTCCGACATGTGGTTGCCCGCCAGCGTGACCGCCGCAAAACCCGCGCGTCGCAATGCCGCCAGGTTTTCCGGTGGCGCGCCCGGCGCAGGCACATCGCCTTTCAGTTCGGCCCCCCGCCGGGTGTGCGGAACTTCCAGATGGCCGATTGCAAGGTCCGCAGCTCGTACCGCCGGGGCGATGCCCGACAGCCAGTGATCGGCATCCGGCACATCGAGCACCAGATCGCCCGCAAACAGCAGGGTCAGATCACCCGGCGATTGCGGCGCATCGGTCGGATCGTCGATCATCGGGCCTGTCATGCCAGCAATCTCACGCCGCAAGTCCCCCGCCAAACCCGCCCCGAGCCTCAAGAGCGCGGTCACGGGCGCTTTCGCCACCGGTCACGTCACCGAATGGGTGCGGGAACGGATTCGCAACGGA
>JBDSGY010000213.1:0-10607 GCA_039918755.1 Steroidobacteraceae bacterium | reverse complement strand
CCGAGCCCCAGGCACAAGGGGTCGTGGTCAATCTGCTGGACCAGAAGCTGTGGAACCAGAATCCCGATTTCTTCAGCTACACGCTGTCCAAGGCGGCGCTGGAGGCCGCCACCACCATGCTGGCGCTGGCTCTGGCACCGCATGTGCGCGTGGTCGGCGTGGCACCTGGCCTGACCCTGGGCAGTCCATGGATGAGCGATGAACAATTTCGCCAGCGCCACAAGATGGCGCTGCTGGAGCAGTCTTCTACGCCGGGTGACGTGGCCAGCACGGTACTTTTTGCGCTGCACAACCGCTCCATCACAGGTACCACGCTGCTGGTCGATGGCGGCCAGCACCTGATGCGTTTCGAACGCGACTTTTCGTTGATGTGACTGCCCCCACCGGCCAGAGGAATTCCATGATCAATCCGCGCGGTACGCAGATACTGACCCTGACCGGCTTGCGCTTCACTGCCAGCCTGGGCATCCTGGACACGGAAAAGGAAGCACCGCAACCGATTCAGGTCGATGCCGAACTCAACCTCGGCATTCAGGCCTTGCATCCCCTGGACGACGAGATAAACCACGTACTGGACTACCGCAAGATCCGCCAGATCATCATCGACGAATGCACGTCGGAGCATGTGAACCTGCTCGAGACGCTGATCGGCAAACTGGCGCGCCGCCTCATGCTGTTGCCCGGCGTGGTGGGGGTCCGCGTGAAGGTCGCCAAGCTCGAGATTTTCGATGACTGCGAAGTGGCAATTCGCGTGGAGACGGGCCAATGGTGATGGATACGCAGACTGCGCAAGCCGCGAGGCCCGCGCAAAAGCCCGATTTGAAGATCGAGCGCGAGGCGCACAAGCTCGAAAAGCGCCTGTGCCGCCAGGTCGGTCAGGCTATCGTCGAATTCAACATGATCGAGGAGGCAGACCGGGTGATGGTGTGCGTGAGCGGGGGCAAGGACAGCTACGCGCTGCTCGATATTCTGCTCAAGTTGCAGGCGCGCGCGCCAGTGCGGTTCGAATTGATCGCCGTCAACCTGGACCAGAAGCAGCCAGGGTTTCCGGAGCACATCCTGCCGCAGTACCTGGCACAGCTCGGCGTCCCGTTCCACATCGAGAATCAGGACACCTACAGCATCGTCAAGCGCGTGATTCCGGAAGGCAAGACCATGTGCAGCCTGTGCAGCCGGCTCCGGCGCGGCATTCTGTACCGTGTGGCCGACGAACTCGGCGCCACCAAGATCGCGCTTGGGCACCACCGCGACGACTTGCTCCAGACCTTTTTCCTCAATCTGTTCTTCGGCGGCAAGCTCAAGGCCATGGCACCGAAGTTGCGATCCGAGGACGGCCGCCACATCGTCATCCGTCCCCTGGCCTATGTGGCCGAGCGCGAGATCGCGCGCTATGCCAGTGCGCATGAGTTCCCGATCATTCCCTGCAATCTCTGCGGTTCGCAACAGAACCTGCAGCGGATGGTGGTGAAGAAGATGCTGGCGCAGTGGGAGATGGAATACCCCGGCCGGATCGAATCGCTGATGACGGCGCTGCGCAACGTGGAGCCCGCGCATCTGGCGGATACCAGCCTGTTCGACTTCGCCGGCCTGGCGGCGGTGCCGTCTTGAAGCCGCCGCTGCCGAACAGTTACTGGGTTGTGCCGGGCCGCCTGCTGGCGGGCGAGCATCCGGAAGGCAAGGGCGCTGCCTCGACGCGCGCGCGCCTGGCGGCGCTGCTCGAGGCCGGCGTGCGCGGCTTCATCGACCTCACCGAATCCCACGAGATGCCGGCCTATCGCGGGCTGCTGCCTGCCGGCGTGCAGTACCAGAATTTTCCGATGCCCGACCATGCGCTGCCCACGTCGCCGCAACAGATGCGCGCTATCCAGGACGCCCTGCAAACGGGTCTGCAGGCAGGCATGGTGTATGTGCATTGCCGAGCGGGTATCGGACGTACGGGCGTGACCATCGGCTGCTACCTGCGCGAGCAGGGCCGCGCGGCGCAGGGCGCGCTCGACGAGCTCAACCGCGTGTGGCAGCAGAATGCGCGCGCCGCGCAGTGGCCATCCATCCCCGAGACGGAGGAGCAGGAGCACTACGTGCGGCACTGGGAGCCGCGCGTTGCGCAGCTGCCTGAATCTGCTGGAGCGGCCAGCGAAGACCGCGATGCGCGCGCCGTGCAGCGGTATCGCGGCTGTCTCATGGGGCTGGCGCTGGGGGATGCCCTGAGCGCAGCGCCGGCGATGGCGGCGCCACTGGGCTGGACCGACGACACCGGCACGACGCTGTGCGTGGTGGAAAGCCTGCTGGCATGTCAAGGATTCGATGGCCGTGACCAGCTGAATCGCATCCGCCTCTGGTCGCAAAACCCGGCGGCCGCCGGCGCGTTGCCACGGGCCGTGCTGCACCCCGTCGTGCGCAGCGTGCTGACACGCGCCGTGTGGAACCGCGCGGGCATCCTGGGTTCGCACGATCCGACCCACCTCGATGCTTCGCCGCTGGCGCGCAGCGCCGCCGCGGCCGTCTATGCCGCCGGCCAGGCCGCCGCCGTGCAGGAGCTGGCTGCCGATATCACGCGTGTCACGCATCAGGCGCCGCTGGTGGTCGACGCGTGTCGCCTGCTGGCCGCGATGATCGCGCTGGCGCTCGGTGGTCGTGGACGCGCGGTGATCCTTGGCGCGCCGCACCGGTTCGCTGCGACGCCACTGCGCAGCGACATCATGGAGCTGGCCGACGAATGGGTCACGCCGCGCGTGGGCCGCCGCAAGCCGCACCGTGGCGTGCTGGGTGCGCTTGATCGTGCGGTGCGATCCTTTGCCCGCAGTCGCGACTTCGCCGATGGCATGCAAACCGCGCTGTCCGCCCGTACCGACGATCGCGACGCGGTGTGCGCGGCATACGGTGCGCTGGCTGGTGCGTATTACGGCGATGGCCTGCTGGGGTTCGACCGCTTG
Source organism: Steroidobacteraceae bacterium (assembly GCA_039918755.1). GTDB lineage: Bacteria > Pseudomonadota > Gammaproteobacteria > Steroidobacterales > Steroidobacteraceae > ZC4RG30. Next base: position 7,674 of record JBDSGY010000213.1, on the reverse strand, counting down.
CGGCCTGACGGTCTCGAGCGGGTAGGTCGATTGGCCGAACAGGTGCTCGAGCACCGGAGCGTCACCAATGCCATCGCCTGAACGCCGCGCCTGGACGCGGATGCCGGATGCGGAGCTGTTGCAGCTGCGCTTCTGCGACCTGCGGCTGCGCCTCACCGGCACACCGCTCGAGCGGCGGCTGAAAGGCGTGTATGGCGACCTGGAGCGACGCGGCATCCGCTTCCGTCCGCATCTGTGGCTGGCGGAGGAATGGTTCTCACCCGACGGGATCCCGGGCATCGCCGTGCCATTCTATCTTGCGCATCCGCGTCTGCTGCAGCTCGAGCGACGAATGATGCGCCAGGCGGAAGGCGCCTCGTCCACCTGGATGATGCGCATCCTGCGCCACGAGGTCGGCCATGCCATCGATACGGCGTACCGGCTGCGCTTCACGGCGCGATTCCGCGAGATGTTCGGGCCGGCTTCACTGCCATATCCTGATTCCTATCGCGCCAAGCCCGGCAGCCGGCGCTTCGTGCAGCACCTGGGCGACTGGTACGCACAGAGCCATCCCACCGAGGACTTCGCCGAAACTTTCGCAGTGTGGCTGAAGCCCAACTCGGACTGGCGCCGCACCTATGCCGCCTGGCCCGCATGGGAGAAGCTGCAGTTCGTCGACACGGTCATGCAAGACATTGCCGCAAAGCCGGCGCTGGTGCGCAGCCGCGCGCACGTCGAGCCGCTGCGGGAGAACCGCCGCACGCTCGCTGAGCACTACCGCGAGAAGCTCGCGCGGCAGAACGACTGGCGCAGCGAGGCTGCGGACGGACTGATGCTGCGCGTGTTCGCGCGCCAGCAGAAGCGCCGGGGCGTTGCGCCGGCCGCGTCGTTCCTGCGCAGCCACAAGCGCCAGCTGCTGGCCGCGGCGAAGCAGGTCAGCGACGCGGACTCCTACATGCTGCACCAGGTACTGCGGCTTGCCATCGACCGTTCCGATAATATGCAGCTCTATCTGAGGGGTTCGCAGCGCAATGCCCTGCCACATGCGCGCTGGCTGCTGGGCAGCCTGGCGCGGGTGCTGGGTGAAAAGGAACGGCCGCAACTTAATCTATGAAGCCTTCGCGAGTCCTGGTCGTACTGCATCCCAGCCTGATGCCCCCCGATAGTCTCGACGGCCAGAGCGCCAAGGACGTCGAGGAGTGGCGCACGGAATTCGACGTCATCCAGACGCTGCGCGCCTCCGGGCACGAAGTCCGCGCGCTGGGCGTGCTCGACAACATCACCGAACTGCGCACCACCATCGCCGAGTGGCAACCTGATGTGGTGTTCAACCTGCTGGAAGAGTTCGACGGCATCGTCAGCTACGACCAGCACGTCATCGCCTTCCTCGAAATGCTGCGCCAGCCCTACACCGGCTGCAATCCGCGCGGGCTGCTGCTGTCGCGTGACAAGGCGCTGTGCAAGCAGGTGTTCGCCTTCCACCGCATCTCGACGCCGCAGTTCGCCGTGTTCCGTCGCGGGCAGCGCGTGACGCTGCCGCGGCGGCTGCGTTTTCCGCTGTTCGTGAAATCAAGCACCGACGACGCCTCGCTGGGCATTTCGCAGGCTTCGGTGGTGGAAGACGCCGCGCGCCTGAAGGAACGCATCGAATTCGTGCTCGAGCAGCACAAGTCCGACGTGCTGGTGGAGGAATACATCGAAGGCCGCGAACTTTATGTGGGTATGTTGGGCAATGAGCGCCTGACGCGGTTCCCCGTCTGGGAGCTGAATTTCGGCAGCATGTCGGCAAGCGGCAGTGGCAGCGACATCGCCACGCGCAAGGTGAAATGGGACGTCAAATATCGCGCCAAGCATGGCATCGACAGCGCACCGGCGCGTGATCTGCCGCTCGGTGCCGAGGCGCAGCTCGACCGCCTGTCCCGGCGCATCTACCGCGCGCTGGGGCTGACCGGGTACGCGCGCATGGATTTCCGCATGCGCGCCGATGGCAGCATCTACGCGCTCGAGGCCAACGCGAATCCCCATCTGGCGCAGAACGAGGATTTCGCCCGTTCCGCCGCGCTGGCCAAGCGCGACTACTGCGGGCTGCTCGACTCGATCGTGAAGCTCGGCCTGACCTATCCGGCGCAATGGCGGGTGATGTATGGCAGTTGATGCACGGATCAAGGTCCTGGCGGCGCTGGCGTTGCTGCAAGTTGGCTGCGCGCCGCAGCCCAAGCGCGACGAGGTCATGGTGAACGAGCTGGTCGTCACCCTCGCGGGCAGCTACGACAACATCGCCCAGTCGCGCAGCAGCAGCGAACATCCCGCACTGCGGCTGATGGTGGCGCCTGTGCAGGCGCCTGCCGTGGGCGATCACGTTTTCTACGTGCAGGAAATGGCGGCCGACGATCCGCGGCGTGTGCTGACGCAGCGGGTGTACGTGCTCAACGGCGTGCCGGGACGCGAGCAGGCGATTCTCACGCAGCTGGACCTGAACGAGCCGCTGCGCTGGCGCGACGGCCATCTCCATCGCGAAGTGTTCCGCAGCCTCCTGACACAGGACATGCGCGCACGGCCCGGCTGTGACCTGCTGTGGACCCGCAAGCCCGTGGACAACCCTGCCAGCAAGGACAAGCCCGCATTCGCGGGATTCGTCGCCACCACCGGCAGCACCTGTCGCACCGCCGCGCGCAGCACCGGCGAAACGATGAAGGTTGAGCAGCGCATGGAACTCAATGCCGACGGCCTGGCCGTGTTCGAGCAGCAGCGCGACGCGGCCGGCGTGCTGGCCTATGGCGACCTCACCGACCCGTTCTTCCGATATGCCCGGCGCGCCGATGCGCCCTGGTAGCCGCGCATCCGTGTGAGCGGCTCCTGAAGGTCATGCGCGGCATCTTCTTCCGCCACGTGCTGCGCGACATCCTGCTCGCGACTTTGGCCGTGGGGCTGGTGCTGCTGGCCGTGCTGCTGACCTACCAGCTGGCATTCGTGCTGGGCCGTGCGGCCGACGGTCAGGTGCCCGGCGCCGTCGTCCTGCATCTGGTGATGCTGTCGGTGCGTGGCAATCTCAACATCATCCTGCCCTTTGCCGTGCTGCTCGGCACCACGCTCGGACTGGGCCGGCTTTATCACGACAGCGAGATCACGGCGGCGCAGGCATGCGGGGTCGGCGTTCATACGTTGTACGGGGCGGCAGGCGCGGTGACCTTCGCCGCTGCACTGCTCGCGGCGTGGATGGCCTTCGTTGACGGCCCGGCGGCGGCGCGCGATGTCGTGAAGCTGCGCACCGAAGCATTGCGCACTGCCGTGACACGCGGCCTGTATCCGGGCCAGTTCCGTTCGCTGGGGCATGGCGTGACGCTGTACTTTCGCGCCCAGGATGCAGACGGCGCATTGCGGGATGTGTTCCTGGAACGGGACGTGCCGCCTGAGGCCGGCCGCAGGGCGCGCATGCAGATCGTGCTCGCCGCAAGCGCGCGCTACGCGGTGTCACCCGACAACAATTCGTACACCATCGATCTGACGGACGGCCGCAATTACGACGGTGTTCCAGGCGAGGGTGCCTGGCGCATCACGCAGTTCCGCGTGCAGAGCATTCGCGTTCCCACGCCGCAGGCGACACTGCCGGGCAAACCCCGCGTGGACGTGCTCGACAGCGCCGCGCTGCTGGCCTCTACCGATCGGCGCCTGCAGGGCGAACTGCATTGGCGCATCGCCTGGGTACTGGACGTGATCGTGCTTGGAATGCTTGCCGTACCGCTGGCGCGGCTGCGTCCGCGGCAGGGGCGCCATGCCCGCGTCCTCTGGGCGGTGCTGCTGTTCGCCGTGTATGCCGGCCTGCTGACGGCCGGACGGACGATGTTTGAACGTGGCGCCGTGCCGCAGGTTCTGGGGCTGTGGTGGGTGCACGTCGTGGCGGTGCTGCTCGGCGTGGCCGTGTTGCGGCTGCCAGTGATGCGCGCTGCCGTCTGGCGCCGGCTGCAGAAAGGCTAGAGCTTGCGCAGCTTCGGATCGGGGTTGACGTCGTCCTCGCGCAGGGCTTTCACCTGCTGCGTGGTCTTGATCCATTCCGACAATCGCCGCAGGTCAACGCGTGGCTTGCGCATGCGCAACGTGTCGCCGTTGGCGCCCGTGCGTTCGTAGGGATTGTAAGCGCCGCCGCTCATCGTCGGGCTGCGTTTCCGGGCGGGGTTGTAATCCACCACCTCGAGCGTTGCCGGCATTTCCTTTTCCGGTTCCTGCTCGTCCGGCAAAAACAGGGTGAATCCATCTGGTTTTTTGCTGGACATGATGGCGGGATTATCACCCTGATTGCCGGGTCGATATAGTCGATTGGTTCACACAACTATTGTCAAACAGGGCAGCGGTCGTGGGCGCGGAGCAGCCCGACCACCGTTTTGCCATCGCGAAACTCCCCGTCGAGCGCCTGTCGCACTGCCTGCTCGAGCGGAATCCAGTGCACTTCGATGACCTCGTGGCGTTCGTGCTGGCTGGGCACGCTGCGCAGGTCGCGCGCGAGATACAGATGGATGGTTTCCGCAAAGACCCCCGGCGAGCTGAGAATGCTGCCCAGGTCGTCCCAGCGGCCAGCTTCGCGGCCAGCTTCCTCCACCAGTTCGCGTCGCGCCGTTTCTGCCGGGGGTTCGCCCGGTTCCAGCCTGCCGGCGGGCAGCTCCCACACCCAGCCACTGGCGGCGGGGCGGAACTGGCGCAGCATGCAAACCCGGCGCTCCGCATCGATCGCGACGATGGCGGCGCCCCCCGGGTGATGCACGATCTCGTAACGCGCTGTTTCACCAGTGGGAAGCAGCACCTGTTCGACATTGACGGTGATCACGCGGCCACGGAATACGGTTTCGATCTGGTTCACGTCTGGCCTCTCGTTTATTGGCTATAGTTGAACTTGATTATGTCGAGTACCGCAACCCACCTCGAAGCCCTGAACAATGCACAGCGCAAGGCCGCCGGGTTTGGCGAACCCGTGGAAAATGGCCCGCTGCGCGCCGGCCCGCTGCTGGTCATCGCCGGCGCCGGCACGGGCAAGACCAACACCCTGGCGCACCGCGTGGCACACCTGGTGCTCAACGGCGTGGACCCTTCGCGCATCATGCTGGTCACGTTCACCCGGCGCGCCGCCGTCGAGATGCGCCGCCGCACGCTCGAGATCCTGCGCAAGGCCATGGATGACACCCTCGGTGGCAAGTCACAGGCCATCGCGCAGCGCCTGACATGGACTGGCACATTCCATTCGCTTGGCAACCGGCTGTTGCGGCATTACGCGCCGCAACTGGGGCTGGATCCGAACTTCAACGTCATCGATCGCAGTGATTCCGCCGACCTGCTGGACCAGATCCGCACTGAACTCGGTCTCGCCGGCAAAGAGCAGCGGTTTCCACGCAAGGACACGTGCCTTGCCATCTATTCGCATCGCGTCAACACGCAGAAGCCGCTCAACGACTCGCTGCAGTCGCAGTTTCCGTGGTGCCTGCAATGGGAGCAGGACCTTACCAAGCTGTACCGCGCGTACGTGGAGCGCAAGCAGCAACTCGGCCTGCTCGATTACGACGACCTGCTGCTGTACTGGAATCTGCTGGTGTCCGAACCGAAGCTTGCGAAGCATGTGGGCGCGCACTTCGATCACATCCTGGTCGACGAATACCAGGATACGAACAACCTGCAGGCGCGCATCCTCGATGCGATGAAACCTGATGGCGCCGGCCTTACCGTGGTGGGCGACGACGCGCAGGCGATCTATTCATTCCGGGCCGCCGCGGTCGAGAACATCCTGGGCTTCGCACAGCGCTATACGCCCGCTGCCGAGGTCGTGCCGCTGGGCCAGAACTATCGCTCCAGCCAGGCCGTTCTCGATGCTTCCAACGCGTTGATGGCTGAAGCGCCGCGCCAGTACCGCAAGCACCTGCTGGCCGTGCGTGGCGGCGGCACGACGCCCAAGTACGTCAGCGTTGACGACCTGGACTCGCAGGCCGAATACGTCGCGACGCAGATCCTGCAGCGCCGCGAAGCCGGCATTGTGCTGAAGCGGCAGGCAGTGCTGTTCCGCAGCGCCAGTCACAGCGACCTGCTCGAAGTTGAGCTGACGCGCCGCAAGATTCCATTCGTCAAGTACGGCGGCCTGAAATTCCTGGAAGGCGCGCATGTGAAGGACCTGATCAGCGTGCTGCGCTGGGCCGACAATCCGCGCAATTCACTGGCCGCCTTCCGCGTGCTGCAGCTGCTGCCGGGGATGGGGCCGGTGAACGCGCGCTGGACGCTGGACGCGCAGGCCGAAACCGGTGGCTCCATCAAGGCGATGCGCGGCATCAAGGTGCCTTCCGCCAGCGAGCGCGATTACCAGCGCCTGGTCGATCTCATGGAAAAGCTTGGCGAGCCAGGCAGGCCCTGGCCCGGCCAGATGCGCCTGGTCCGCGAATGGTATCAGCCGCATCTCGAGCGGATATTCGAGCACTTCCACACGCGCATCGGCGATCTGGACCAGCTGGAACAGCTGTCGCAGCAGTTCCCGTCGCGCGAGCGCTTTCTTACCGAAGTGACGCTCGATCCGCCTCAGGCCACCAGCGACCTCTCAGGCAAGGCGCATCAGGATGAAGACTATCTGGTGCTGTCTACCATTCATTCTGCCAAGGGAATGGAATGGGATACCGTATTCCTGCTGAACGTCGTCGACGGCAGCTTTCCGTCGGAATTTTCCACGGGTAAGCCCGAGATGATCGACGAGGAGCGCCGGCTGCTCTACGTTGCGATGACACGGGCCCGCAACGAGTTGCAGCTCATCAGTCCGCTGAAATTCCCGCTGACACAGCAGTCGACGCGGGGTGACGCCCATGTCTATGGCGGCCGCAGCCGCTTCATGACCGAAAAGGTGCTGAAGTGTTTCGAACAGAGCGGATTCGTGGGCTCACATGTCAACGATTCGCGCCTGACGAAGGCCGAGGAGCCGTTCAGCATCGACGCCACCGCCAAGCTCAAGGACATGTGGTAGCGCGCGACTAGCGCGGCTTGATGAACTTCAGCGTGAAGCGGTCACTTTCGCCGATGGCGAGGTATTTCCCGCGATCGGTGTCTCCGGCGGAGAGTGTCGGGGGCAGGGTCCAGACACCGCCGGCGTAATCCTTCGTGTCCTTGGCATTCGCATTCACCTCCGAAGCGCCGACCAGTTTGAAGCCGGCCCCCTCGATCAGGCGGATCGCATACGACTGGTTGACGTAGCCGCTGCGCGCGCGCGGATCCTGCGGCACGGCCTCGTTGCCCCGGTGTTCGACCACGCCCAGCACGCCGCCTGGTTTCAGCGCGCGGTACATGTCGCGGAACGCCGTTTCGGCGCGCGCCGACCCCATCCAGTTATGGATGTTGCGAAAGGTGATGACGAGGTCAGCCGTGCCGTCCGGGACCATTGCGCCGCTGCCGATTTCGAAATCCACCACCTGCACGCGACCGAGCTGCGCCGGCGAGGCGGCGAGCAGGTCGGTAAACGCCTTGCGGCTGCGTTCCGAATTCGCATTGCCCGCGACCACCGGTGGCATCGCGGCGATGTAGCGGCCATGGTCGCGCACGACCGGGGCCACGACCCTGGTGTACCAGCCGCCGATCGGCAGGATCTCGACCACGGTCTGGTTGGGGCGCAATCCAAAGAAAAGCAGGGTTTCGCGCGGGTGGCGATAGCGATCGCGGGCGCGATCTTCTGCAGTGCGATGG
>JBDSGY010000212.1:0-3732 GCA_039918755.1 Steroidobacteraceae bacterium | reverse complement strand
AACGCCGCGTAGTGGATATTCAACGGGGAAAGTGCACATGAAACATTTCAAACGAATCGCTGCATCGCTGGCACTGGCCAGTCTTGCCCTCTCAACCTCGGCGATTGCAGCCGAAGCCGCAGCGCCCGCCGCGGCGCCGACACCGTACGTCATGCCCGCCAATACGCCGGATTACATCCGCAAGGCCGTGCAGTCGCCGGGCAGGCCCGCCGCAGCCACTGCCCGCGATTTCAATCGCAAGCCGGCTGAACTGCTGGTGATGTCGGGCGTAAAGCCGGGCGACCGCGTGGTGGAGTTCGCCTCGTTCGGCCAGTATTTCACCACCCTGCTGTCGGACATCGTCGGCGAGAAGGGCATGGTCTACATGTATGACCTGCCCTACACCGAAGCACGCTCCAGCGCCGCCAGCAAGGCCTTCGTCAGCGCGCACCCCAATGCACGCTACGAGCTGGTGGACTACAACGCGGTGAACCTGCCGCAGAACATCGACAGCGTGTTCATCGTGCTTTACTACCACGACCTGCCGCTGAACAAGATCGACACCGCTGCGCTCAACGCCAAGATCTTCAAGTCGCTGAAGCCGGGCGGCGTCTATTTCATCGTGGACCACAACGCGGCGGCGGGCTCGGGCACGCGCGACATCGAAAAGCTGCACCGCATCGATCCGGCCGTCATCAAGAAGGAAGTGCAGGCAGCGGGCTTCGAGCTGGTCGAGGAGAGCAAGCTGCTGGCCTACCCCACCGATGATCACACGCAACTGGTGTTCGCACCCGGCCTGCGTGGCCTGACGGACCAGGCGGTGTTCAAGTTCCGCAAGCCGCTGAAGTAGTGCTCATTGCTGTGCGCGGCGCCAGTCGGCGCTGCGCCAGCGCACCTGCGCAACAGCGCGCAACAATACGACCAGCGCGATCTGCCCTGCCACGACTTCCCAGCGTGGACGGGTGGTGCCTGCGTACAGCGGCTGCGCCAACCCGTAGTACCAGCCCACGACGATGGCAAGTCCGGCGAGCGGATCAATAAGCGAGCGACGATGCTGCTGCATCAGCCCGAGCCAGGCAGCGGCGAGTCCTGGCGCAATCATCGACAGCAGCAGATAGGCGCCCGGCAGTTCCAGTCGCGGGGTTGCCAGCAGCCACAGCGAGCCGCCCAGCAGCAGGAACGGCAACGCAATCGCCAGCACCACGCGCAGCATCTGGCGTTCGCACCAGGCATGCAGTTCATGACGTGTGCGACATCCCACCAGCCACAGGCTGCGCGACCTTCCCGCAATGGCGTAGCTGACGGCGCCGATTGCCACGGCGCTGACAGACAGGGTGCCGAACATCATGGCCTGCGCCGCCCGGGGGTTGCCATCCGGGCCGAACAGCTGGTGCATGACCCACTGCACGGCGATCAGGCCGCAGGCCGCAAGTCCCCATTGCAGGCCGAGTCGCACCGGCGTGCTGCCACCCAGCACCCACAGCAGCATTGCGTGTTCGCGCGACGTCGCCACAAAGGAAGCTGTGCTGCTTTGGGGCGCCGGCCCGCTTCCGCCCCATCGAGCCCGGCTCACCTGTCTGGTCCGCAGATACCACATGCTGAAGGCCAGCCATGCGATGGGAACCATCGCGAGCCCCATCGGCCCGGTCATCAGGCGTGGCACATCGTCGTTGCCGGCCAGGCGCATGAGCACGCCAGGCAACTGCCAGACGATGATCATCAGCAGCCCCCAGGCCGGTCCGCGACTGGCAATGAACACACCGATCGTGCACTGCGTGGCAAAGCTGAGGGTCAGCACCAGCTGCATCGCGTAGAACTCAAGATCGGGCTTGAGCTTCGGCGGTGCGCCAAGATAGAGGATGAAACAGATCGCCAGCCAGAGCAGCGAAGCCAGCAGGGTGATGCCGATTGCGCCGGACAACAGGCGGCCCTTTGCATGCGGCAGCAGCAGCATCGTGCGGCGTGACGACAGCATCCGCAGGAATGCGCCGCCGCAGGTCACCGGCACGAACATCAGGAGCGCGAATCCCAGGAACACGATGGGCAGGTTGGAGACAGGCATTGCGAGGGGCAGCACGCGCTGCAGCCCGAGGCAGCACAGCGCCGCGCCCAGCACCGTCAGCGCGCGCTGGATCGGCAGCATCCAGAACCCGATGCGCAGCAACTGGGCAAAGGTCCTCACGCGTTGATTTCGAGGAAGATCTCCTCGAGTCCCAGCGCTTCGACTTCGATGCGGCTGCCCGTTTGCGCTTCGATCCCGCGCAGCTGGGTTGCATCAAAGTCGCGCACCACTGCGGTTGCACTGCTGCCTGCGAACCGGACGCGGATCTGCCCGGGCAGTGACAGCTGCGGCGGAATCTCCTGATCCGCACGCAGGTGCAGCCGCACCACGGATTCCTTCAGCTGGTCGAGCTCACCCTGCCACGCGATTTCCCCTTCGCGCATGATCCACAGGTGACTGGCCACGCGTTCGATGTCGCTGACGATGTGCGAGGAGTAGAGGACGGTGCGGCCCGCATCGGCCGCGATGTCGAGCACCGTGAGCATGAACCGGCGACGCGCCACGGGGTCCAGGCCGGAGGCAGGTTCATCCATCACGAGCAATTCGGGGCGATGGCCCAGCGCGAGCAGCGTTGCGATCTTCTGGCGCTCACCACCAGAGAGAACTCCAACGCGCCGGTCCAGCGGCACTTCCCAATCCCGGGCCAGTCGCAGGATCAGGTCGGGATCCCAGTGCCGGTGGAACGAGGCCGTCAGCGCAAGATGCTGCGCGCCGGTCATCAACGGGACCAGCTCGTCCTGCTGCGGCACGAACCCAACCCGCGCCTTGCAGGCCGCCGACATGCGCGCGCCATCCTCACCGAAAACGCTGCAGCTGCCCGAAGTGGGAATGGCAAAGCCGAGGATCAGGTCCATCAACGTCGATTTGCCGGCGCCATTCTTGCCCAGCAAGCCGATCACCTGTCCGGCGCTGGCCTGTGCCGTGACCCCCTTCAGGATCGGGCGGCCCGCGAGCGACTTGGTCAAGTCGCGCACGTCGAGCACGGGTTCACTCATCACTCTTCTCCCAGATTCGTCTGATCAGCAGCTCGAGATCCTGGCGCGGTATTTCCAGCTGGCGCGCGGCTAGCACCAGGTGCTGCGCCTGTGGCTCGAGCTGCTTCAATCGCAGTGACAGCGGCTGTGCGCCACGACGGCGCGCGGCAACCGTCATGGGCTTGCCGCGATTGCGCTCCAGCAGACCTTCCGTCTCCAGCAGCGCATAGGCCTTCGAAATGGTCATGGGATTGACGGCGTATTGCAGCGCGAGGTCGCGCACGGAAGGCAGCTCGGCGCCCGGGGCAAGCTGGCCGCCCGCGATCAGGCGACGGATCTGCTCCACCAGCTGCCGGTAGATGGGAACACCGGATTGCGGACTCAGCGTAAACAAGCGAGCATCCAATTGACGATGTGTCTTACTACACTAATACACATTGGTCTTTGCGGTCAAGACAGCCGGCCGCAAATCGAAGGTCAGCGGCTGCGCATGGCCTCGCGACAGTCCCCGGCAGTGCTGCGGGAGAAGTCGGTGAACAGCCCCTTGCGGCCAGTAGCCCGATATTCCCAGGGCGCGCGCGGCGCAGCGATGGACCACAGGCCGGTGCCGGCGCGACGTGCCTGATGTTCCAGCGAACACAGATCACGATCGGCCCGGCGCAGATAGCGGCGATAGGCCCAGGCGTGCCCGCTGCGCACGAGATCGCGATTGATGTC
>JBDSGY010000211.1:0-5721 GCA_039918755.1 Steroidobacteraceae bacterium | reverse complement strand
GCGCACCGGCATCGTGAGCGCGCCCATCGATTCGGGCTCATCCATCTCGCCGTCACCGCAGAACGCCCACACCTTGCGATCGGAGGCCGCGACCATGCCGCGGTTTTCCATGTAGCGCAGGAAGCGGGCCTGGTAGATGGCCATCATCGGTCCCAGACCCATCGACACCGTCGGGAACTGCCAGAAGTCCGGCATCAGCCAGGGATGCGGATAGGACGAGAGCCCACCGCCACCGACTTCGTGCCGGAAGCGCTGCAGCTGCGATTCGTTCAGCCGGCCTTCCAGATACGCGCGCGCATACACGCCCGGTGAACTGTGGCCCTGCATGAAGATCATGTCGCCGGGATGCTTGTCGGAAGCGCCGCGCCAGAAATGGTTGAAGCCCACTTCGTACAGCGTGGAGGACGAAGCGTAGCTGGCCAGATGGCCGCCGTATTCGGACGAGGTCTTGTTCGCCTGCTGCACCATGGCCACTGCGTTCCAGCGCATGTAGGCCTCGAGGCGCTTTTCCAGCGCGCGGTCGCCGGGATAAGCCGGCTCCTGCACTGCGGGAATGGTATTGACGTAAGCCGTGTTGGGCTTGAACGGCAGATACGCGCCGGAGCGACGTGCGTGGTCGATCAGGCGTTCGAGCAGGAAGTGGGCACGGGTGCCACCGCCGCTGCGGATCACCGAGTCGATGGACTCGAGCCACTCGCGGGTTTCTTCGGGATCCTGGTCCTGGATGTTCTGGACGTCAGTCATTGGTCCTGCCTTTTCGGCACCCCTTTAACGGGAAAAAAGTCAATAGAGACGCTGTGCTACGATGCTTCCAAGCGCTCCTGATGGACGCGCGCGATGATCCGGTTTTAGCCCTGTTCGGTCAAGCAAACCGCCTGTTGTAAATGCCATCTCTGCTGCCACTTCTCAAGTCTCCCCGCCTGACCGTCAAATCCGGCCTTCCGGGTACTGCATCGCTCGACCGCTACGATGCGGTGTTGTTGCTGCTGCCAACGGACGCACGCCCATCGCGAGCCCTGCCGAATGCCGGCCGCTGGCAGACACTGCATGCGCGCGGCGAGATTTCGCATGCCGATGTACGCATGGTCACACTCGACAACCCGCGCCAGACACTCGGAGTGCTCGGCTATTGCCGTTCTGATGCAGATGCCTTCGAACTGCTGCGCGTAGCCGGACTGCTGGCACAGCGCGCATACGCCAACCGTCCTGATCCGGTCCGCATTGCCATCATCGTGCAGCCGCCCCTGCGGCAGCGCGCTGCCTGGCAGGAAGCATTGTACGCCGCCCTGGCGGCACACTGCTTCCCGCTGCCCACTGACAAGCCGGCGGCGGCCAGACGCAAAGTGCTCGCGGCCATCGACGTCTTTGGCGATTCGGCGCTGGACCGGGCGCGAGCCGAACGCACCGCAGAGGCCACCAACCTCGTGCGTCACCTGACCGCGCTGCCACCGAATGTGCTCGACGCCACTGCCTACCGGCGCCTGCTCGGCATGCTGGCCCGACGTCACGGGCTGCGCCTGCGCTGGTACACCGAGGCGGCACTCGCCCGTCTGGGTGCCGGCGCATTTCTCGCTGTCAGTCGCGGCAATCCGCGACGCGACGCAGGCATTGCGCAGCTCACGTATCAGCCCCGCCGAAAGCGCACCGCGGCGGGCACAAGGCCCGATCTGGCACTGGTGGGCAAGGGCGTACTGTTCGACACGGGCGGCACCAACCTCAAGCCGCATCGCTCCATGCTCGACATGCACACCGACATGGCCGGCAGTGCCGTCGCGCTGGCCACCATCGTGGCGGCTGCACAACTGCGCGTCCCATACGTCATCGATGCATGGCTCGCGATCACCGAGAACAACATCGGACCGAAGTCCTATCGCCCGCAGGAAGTGGTGCGCGCGATGAACGGCACCACGATCCAGGTCATCCACAGCGATGCAGAAGGCCGCATGGCGCTGGCGGATACACTCGCTCTCGCCGCACGCCGGAGGCCGCTCGCGATGGTCGACTTCGCCACGCTGACCGGCGCCTGCGTGTATGCGCTGACCGAGCGCATGAGTGGACTGTTCTCCACGGACGCGACGCTGGCGCAACGCCTGCTGGCAGCCAGCGCGCAGAGTGGCGAACGTCTGTGGCAATTCCCGCTCCCGGACGACTTCGATACCGATCTGGAGAGCCTGACGGCCGACATCGCGCAGTGCGCTGTCGAGGGCAAGGGCGATCACATTCTCGCGACGCGCTTCCTGAAGCGTTTCGTGCCGAATGACATTGCGTGGGCGCATATCGACCTGTCTTCCGCCACCCGCCGCGGCGGGCTGGCGCACGTACCCTCGGAAATCACCGGCTTTGGTGCCCGCCTGACCCTGGCGCTGCTGCTCGATCATCCGGGCAAGCGCTGATGGACACGCTGACGCTGCGCCAGCCCGATGACTGGCACCTGCACCTGCGCGACGGCGCCGCGCTGCAATCGGTGCTTGCGCATACCGCCACGCAGTTCGCCCGCGCCATCGTGATGCCGAACCTGAAGCCGCCGGTAACCACCACGGCGCTCGCCGCCGCGTATCGCGCGCGGATTCTGGCAGCGCGACCCGCCGGCAACCGGTTTGAGCCGCTGATGACGCTGTATCTCACCGACCGCATGGATCCGGCGGAAATCGCAGTGGCCAGGGCGAGCGGCTTCGTCCACGGCTGCAAGCTCTATCCTGCCGGCGCCACCACCAATTCGGATGCCGGCGTCACCGACATCCGTCGCATCGATGGCGTGCTGGAAGCCATGGCGGCCACCGGGATGCCGCTGCTGGTGCACGGTGAAGTGACGCACAGCGATGTCGATGTGTTCGATCGGGAGGCGCGATTCATCGACAGCGTGCTTGAGCCGTTGCGGGTGCGACTGCCGTCACTGCGAATCGTGTTTGAACATGTCACTACCCAGGCGGCGGTGGAATTCGTGCGCGCGCAGACCCACGGCGTGGCGGCCACCATCACGCCACAGCACCTGGCCCTCAATCGAAATGCGCTTTTCAGCGGTGGCATACGCCCGCATCTATATTGCCTGCCCGTACTGAAGCGCGAGCGCGACCGGGTCGCGCTGCTCGATGCGGTGGCAGGCGGAGATTTACGCTTCTTCCTGGGCACGGACAGCGCGCCGCATGCGCGCAGCACCAAGGAAGCCGCCTGCGGTTGCGCTGGCATTTATTCGGCGCACGCCGCGCTGGAATTCTATGCCGAGGTGTTCGAGCAGGCCGGCGCGCTGCAGCGGCTGGAAGCATTTGCCTCGGAATTCGGCCCGAAGTTCTATGGTCTGCCGCTGAATACTGGTAGCGTGACGCTGCTACGCACTGAATGGACGGTGCCCGCCTCCTATCCCTTTGCCACCGAGACCATCGTGCCACTGCGCGCCGGTGAGTCCTTGCGCTGGCGCCTGGCACAGCCCGTTACCTGATTCACTGCGAGTATCAATGGCCTCTCCAGATCTGGCGTCGCGACGCTTCCGCGGCTTCCTGCCCATCGTCATCGACGTGGAAACCGGCGGTTTTCACGCCAGGACCGATGCGCTGCTCGAAATTGCAGCGGTCATCATCGAAATCGACAACGCCGGCCGCGTGCGTCGCGGTGCGACCCATGCCTTTCATGTCAAACCGTTCGAAGGCAGTCGCCTCGACCCGGCTTCACTCGAGGTCAACGGCATTGATCCCTGGCACCCGCTGCGGCCGGCGGTTGACGAAGTGGATGCCCTGCAGCGGGTATTCCGGGAAATCCGCACGGCCATCCGCTCGCATGGGTGCCGGCGCGCCGTGCTGGTCGGGCACAACGCGGCATTCGATCTGGCGTTCCTGAATGCGGCGGTGGAGCGCACTGGTTTGAAGCGCAATCCTTTCCATCCATTCTCGTGTTTCGACACCGCCACGCTGGCAGGCGCCGCACTGGGCCAGACGGTGCTCGCGCGCGCCGTGCAACTGGCCGGCTTCGACTGGGACAGCCGGTCGGCGCATGCGGCGAAATACGATGCCGAGCGCACGGCTGACCTCTTCTGCCATATCTCCAATTCAATGCACGAAAGCTTCGTGCGCGCCGACGAGAAGGCACGCGCGCTGGGCTGGAAGGATGGCGCGCCCGCGCCGCTGGACCTGAGCGAAGGCGATTGAGGGGGCGCCGGGGAAGCCGGCGCCAGCAGACCTTCAGGCCGCGGACTTGGCGGCGGTCTCGTCGATGAGCTGCTTAAGCTCGCCGTTCTGCATCATCTGCATGGCGATGTCGCAGCCGCCAATCAGCTCGCCCTTCACGTAGAGCTGCGGGTAGGTGGGCCAGTTGGAGAAGCGCTTGAGTTCATCGCGCAGCTCGAGGTCGTCGAAAATGTTGACGGCATGGAAACTCGCGCCGAGCTGCTTGAGTATGGCCACCGTCTGCGCGGAAAAGCCGCATTGCGGAAAATCCGGCGTGCCCTTCATGAACAGGACCACTGGCTCGGCCGCCAGGTGCTGTTGGATGCGTTCTTTGACTTCCATCTGCTTACTTCCGGTTACTTGACTGTGAGTTCGTTGCGGATGCCTTTCACGCCGTTGACCTTGCGGGCCAGCTTCTCGGCGGTGGCGCGCTGCGCGCCGGTCTTCACGTCACCCTTGAGCGTCACGTTGCCGTTGTAGGTATCGACATTGATCGACAGAGCGCGGATGCCGGGTTCGGCGATCAGACGCGCCTTTACGTCGGCGGTGATGGCAGCGTCATTGGCGATGCGGTCGGCAGAGCGATCGTCCTTGCCGACGTAGTAGCCCCCCGCCGCGGCCCCGCCGACAACCGCTGCAACGCAGCCACAGAGGCTGCCGGAGGCCAGCAGCAGTCCAACCGACAGGGCACGCTTCATAAATTGAATTATGGGGTTTGCTGCCCTATTCTTCAAACGCCTTTTTCCCCGGGAGCCCTAGAACAATGAATCCACTTACCTCCGTCGCCGGCGCCATCATTACTGGCTTTGTACTGGCGGTGCTGCTCATGCTGGGCATCGGCCCGCACCAGCTCAACGTGCTCAGCCTGGCGCGCTGGTTCCATATCCTGTCCGGCGTCATGTGGATCGGCCTGCTGTACTACTTCAACGTGGTGCAGATTCCCGGCCTCGCCGCGGCGGCGGCGGACAAGGGCGGCCCCGGCGGCGCCGGCATCAGCAAGTACATCGCCCCGCGTGCCCTGTGGTGGTTCCGCTGGGGTGCGGTCGCCACCTGGCTCACCGGTGCCTGGTACCTGGGCAAGAACTTCATCAGCGCGTTCACGTTTGCGCCGGGCTACGTCACCATCGGCGCCGGCGCCTGGCTCGGCACCATCATGCTGCTGAATGTCTGGGGCGTGATCTGGCCCAACCAGAAGAAGGCGCTCGGCATCGTGCCGGCTACCGACGAAGAAAAGGCCAAGGCCCGCAAGATCGCCATGCTGGCTTCGCGCACGAACTTCGTGCTGTCGGTGCCCATGCTGGTGTGCATGGCTGGTGCTTCACACGGCCTGCCGTTCTGACATCGCCCGCAGCGGGCGGCGCCCTGCCGCCCGATATTCCGGCACAGGTCGCACGCGCGCTGGCGGAAGACATCGGCACCGGCGACGTCACGGCAGCGCTCGTGCCTGCCACAGGAATCGCGCGGGCCACGCTGATTACGCGTGAGCCGATGGTGCTGTGTGGCACGGCGTGGCTGGATGAGACTTTCAGCCAGCTGGATGCGTCGATAACCGTCACCTGGCGTG
>JBDSGY010000210.1:0-3497 GCA_039918755.1 Steroidobacteraceae bacterium | reverse complement strand
CGGCACCGGCCATCGCTTCGCCTCCGCCAGCTGGCTGTTTGCAGGGTATCTGCTGGCGTGGGCTGCGTTTTCCCTGTTCGCGACGCTGTTGCACTGGTGGCTCGAGTCGTCGGCACTCATGGCCCCGACGATGCAGGCCGCGAACACCCACCTCGCCGGTGCCGTGCTGTGCGCCGCCGGTTTATACCAATGGCTGCCGATCAAGAACCGCTGCCTGACGCAGTGCCGCGCGCCGCTGCAGTTCATCCAGCAGCATGGCGGGTTTCAGGCGCACGCGGGCGGCTCGCTGCGCCTGGGCTTGCTGCATGGCAGCTACTGCGTGGGCTGCTGCTGGCTGCTGATGCTGCTGCTCTTCGTGGGCGGCGTAATGAACCTGCTGTGGATTGCCGGCCTCATGGTGCTGGTGCTGATCGAGAAACTCGCGCCCCAGGCGCAGTCGATTGTGCGGGCCGTTGGACTGGCCGCAGTCGCCGGCGGAGTGTGGCTGCTGCTGCGCTAATGCGTCAGCGCATACACCGCGAAGTTCACGCCCATTCGCAGGCCCAGCGAAGCGGAGGCAGCCGGATAGTCCGGATCGTCGGCCCACTGGAAGGAATCGCTCACGTCATTGTTGAAGGCGATCGCCACCATCACGCGGCCGGAGTCGTCGAGGATGGCGCGCCAGTGCGGCGTCTCGCCATCGCTCAGGTAACCGCCGCCGCCGCCCAGCAATGAATTCATGTTCGGCACCTGCCCCCTGGTGTTCAGGTCGTAGACCGTATGGAAGAGGGGATGATCGTCGGGCAGATCGATGATCGGGCGGTCCGGAAAGATGCGGCGCATGCCTTCGACAAACCCTTCCCACTGCGACGAACCGAAGAAACTGTCGGCAAAGAGAAATCCGCCCCGCAGCAGGTATTCGCGCAACTTGGCCACCATCGCGTCATCCAGGTCCCAGAAGCCCGCGAGTCCCACGATGAGGTACGGCCAGTCGTACACATCATCGCCATCTTCCAGATTCACCGGCTGCTCCACCGAGCGTACGTCGATGGTGGTGAGGCGGCGCAGGATGCTGGCGTAGTAACGGTCGCCCTTGGGGTAGTCCACTGCCCAGCTCGTGCCGCCCTGGTGCCAGTCGCCGCCCCGGCCGCGGAAACCCCCGAAGCCGCCGCCGGAGGGATACATCAGGCGGGAGATCACGAATCCGGCCGGCTTGTTCCAGTCGGCCGGCAGGTTGGTGTGGTCCGCATCCTCCTCGAAACTGCGGTAGACGCGGAACTCGCGGGCTGCCCAGGCGGTAGCCGCCACCAGCAACAGGCCAGCGAGCAGCGCGAGAACGAGCGGTTTGCGGCGCCGGAACATGTGCACAAGACTACAATAGTCCCACAGCAGCGAATTCCCCGGAGAAACGCAATGGCCACAGGCTGGGCGCATGAAGGCGCCGTACAGGAACAGATCGACGCGACGGTGAAGGACGCGGTGGACCGCGCCAAGAGCAAGCTGCCCACTGGCGCGAGTCTTCTGCATTGCGCCGAGTGCGGTCACGAAATTCCCGAAGCGCGGCGCATTGCGATTCCCGGCGTTCAGCTGTGCATCAGCTGCCAGGAAATCGCGGACCGCAAGGATATGCCTGTATCCGGCTACAACCGGCGGGGCAGCAAGGACAGTCAGTTGCGCTGAGTCCGAACGCGCCGTGCGCCGGCGTCGTAGACGCTATTGCCAGGCTCGCTTGACGAAACCTGCTAGCGTAGCCCGCATGCAGGGGAACACCTCTCGGGTGACGGAAGGCACAACCAGCGCCGGGGGCTCCGCACTGCGGCCCGTGCTTCAGCCGTTCAGGGCTGCCGCATCGCTGGTGCTGCTGCTGGCTGCAGTGCTCGCCTTCTGCTGGCTTCTGTACATCGAAGAAGCCAACCGCATCGTCATCCAGCAGGCGCAGCGCGAAACGGTGCGAGTCAGCCTGCTCTCGCAGTTGCTGCTCAGCGAACTTCGACCGGTGGCGGACGACCTGCGCCTGCTTGCTGACGGCGACAGCCTGCGCCGGTACCTGGACACCGGCGACGAAACCGCGTTGCAACTGGCCATCCGTCGCGCAACGTTCATGAGCGAACGCAAACCGGCTTACGACCAATTGCGCTTCATCGATACGGCCGGCCAGGAGGTCATGCGCGTCAACTCCGGCGGCGGCGTCGTCACTGGCCCGCAGTTGCAGAGCCGCGCCGACAGCCGGTTCTTCATCCTGCCCAATGCGCTGCCACCGGGCAGCCTGTACATCTCGGCCATCGATCTCACCGTCGACTACGGCCAGGTGACGATGCCACCCCGGCCTGTCATGCGCATGGCGATGCCGGTATTCGACACTTCCGGACGCCGGCGCGGCGTCTACATCGTCAATTTCCTGGCCGCGAACATGATTGCCAGCCTGCAGATAGCCGAGGCGGGATTCCGCCAGCGCCTGCGTCTGCTCAACGACGACGGCTACTGGCTCAAGGCGGCCGACCCCGCGCAGGAGTGGGGCTTCGAGTTACCCGAGCGCGCCGCTTTCAGTCTTGCGAAAACCGATCCGGCACTGTGGATGGAAATCCAGCAGCAGCCGACGGGACAGCGGCGCAACCCCGACAGCCTGTTCACGTGGCAGCACGTTCTGCCCGGTGATTTTGCCGGACGTGTCACAGGCCAACTATTGGTCGACGAAGCCTATCTGATCATCGGGTCCGAGCTGTCGCAGACTGAATGGCCGGCGTTGTTCGTCGGACTGCGGCAGACGATGTGGCTCGTGGCGGGCGGCCTGGTACTGCTCGCCCTGGTGAGCTTCTGGCTGTTTCTAGGACGTCGAAGGGCGATTGTCGCCCTGCGCAGCGTGAACCAGCACCTGGAACAGCTCGTCCATGAACGCACGCAGGCGCTGGAGCAGAGTTTCGAGCAGTTGCAGTACCGGGAGACCCTGCTGGAGGAAACCGGCCGCCTTGCCAAAGTGGGTGGCTGGGATCTGGACACCGCAACCGGAGTGGGTCGCTGGACTGCCGAAGTGGCGCGCATCCATGGCGTGGACGGGACGCTGGAGTTCAGCAAGGAAAAGAGCATGGAGCACTTTCCCGGCGAATCGCGGCAGCGCCTCGAGGCCGCGCTGCAGAAATCGCTGTCCGACGGGTCTCCGTACGACATCGAGGTGGAACTCATCAGCGACGTCGGCGAACACAAATGGGTGCGCACGATCAGTAGTCCCGTGATGGAGAACGGCAAGGTCCGGCACTTGCGCGGCGCACTGCTGGACATCACCGATCGCAAACTGGCTGACCTCCGGCTGAATGCACAGTTGCAGCGCATGCATCTGCTGGAGCGCACCACGCGCGCCATCAGTGAGCGCCAGGACCTCGCGAGCATCCTGCAGGTGGTGATCAGGACGCTGGAGGAGCAGATGCCGCTCGATTTCGGCTGCATCTGCCTGTACGACCCCGTCGCGCGCGTGCTCACCGTGGCCGCCGTGGGAATTGCCAGCACCGCCCTGGCAGGCAGGA
>JBDSGY010000209.1:0-7586 GCA_039918755.1 Steroidobacteraceae bacterium | reverse complement strand
GGACTTGCGACCGTCGACGAACAGGTTGCCCGCTGCGTCCAGCCGGCCGATGTCGCCGGTGTGGTAAACGGCCTGCTTGCGCTCCGTGCCGATCGTTCCCAGATAGCCCGGACCCTCCACCAGGATTTCGCCATCCTCGGCCACGCTTACACTGTGCGCTCCCAGCGAGCGGCCTACACTGCCCAGACCCGCCGCCCCGCCATCGTGCAGACAGACCACTGAGCCGCATTCCGTAAGGCCGTATCCCTGGCGCACCGGCAACCCGACCTGCGCCGCCCGTTCGAGCAATGACATCGATACGCGTGCACCGCCGACGGCGACCAGCGTCAGCCGCGGCAGACGCTGCCCGCTGCGCTCAAGCCAGGCCACGAGTCCGGCAAGGTACTCAGGCACAAGGATGATGGAAGTCGCTTTGGTCGTATCGATGGCAGCGGCCAGCGCCGCGAAATCCGGATTGAATGGATTCGCCAGACCCACCTGCGCCTGCGGCAAGGTGATGTACGTGCCCCCTGCCAGCAGCGTTGCGTAGCAACCCGCAACGTTCTCCAGCAGCAGTCCGGGTGGCAGCAGCGCGAGGTGCCTGCCGACGTGCCGGGGGCCGACCGTGTCGACCAGGGCGCGCGCCACAGCAAGCAGATGCGCCGCTGACAGGCAGATGCCCTGCGGCGAGCCGCTTGACCCCGAGGTGTAACTGATCCGTGCAGTGCCACGTGGCAGCGCGCCAGACACTGGCACCGCTTGCAGCAATTCCGACTCCAGATGGCCCGCGTCATCGTGCAGCAGGGCCTGGGCGCCACTTTCGGCCAGCGCATGCCGGCGCTGCGCGGCCGAGAAGAAGGTAGGCAATGCCAGCACCGGAATAGCCGCCTCCATCAGCGCGAGGTCGGTCACGCAGTGCGCGATGCCCTGATCGGCCTGGATCGCCACGGGACGATTCGGCTCCATGCCACTGGCGCCAAACCGCTTCTGCTCGGCGGCAATCGCGTGCACCAATGCGCCCGCGGTCAGCGTCTGACCCGCAGGTCCTTCCAGGGCAATTGCATCCGGTTGCGACGCTGCGCGCCGCTGCAGCGTCGCGATTAGAAAGCTCATGCGCAGGATCCCGCTTTCCGACGGCGTGACATGAACCGCGCCAATTGGCGCCTGGCGTCGGCCAGCTGCCCTGCGCAGACCACGGGATCGTTCGTGTAGTAAGTGCCCCAGGCACCGCCGGCGCTGCTGACCCGCCCGGGCAGCGCCGGTGCGAGTTCATGCAGCGTGATGCCGACCTTGCGCAACATGACGCGCAGCCGCCGGGTGAGCACGGCGATGCCGACATCGCTCTCCTGCACCAGCGCATGGGCTGCGCAGCACCAGAGCCTGATCAGCTCCTGCGGGCTGTTGGCTGCAAGGCTGCCGATCTCCACGATGCGGGCCCGCTCCACCTGCCAGTTCAGCCGCTCTGCCAGCAACTTTTCCACCGGCGCATCCAGGTAGGACTCCAGGAACAGCCGCCCCTCGCTGGCGCGCCGGAATCCCAGCGCCGCGCCCTGCTGCGCGGAGCGCATGCGGCTCATGAAGCGCGAGTAGCCGACCGGCGCCGTGGCGCCGTGGACGGCCGCATAGCGGCTCTGGATGAACGGGACTGGATCCGGGGTCATGGTGTGTCTCATGTGCCTTCCAGCACTAGACGCCGCCACGCGCGCACCACCGCAGTCGCCTCAGGATCAGTCCGCTAGTTCACGGCTCCGGAAGCCGAACCGGCCGGCGCATCCAGAAACAGCCGTTCCGCATCCACCGCATCAAAGCGATAGGCATGCTGGCAGAACTCGCAGGTCACCGAAACCGCACTCATTTCCGCAATGATGGAAGCCACCTCGACCTGCCCCATCCCCTGCAGCATCGCCGCCACGCGCTCGCGACTGCAGCGACAGGCAAAGCGCACCGCTTCGGCATCGAACAATCGCAGGTCTCGGTTGCCGAACAGGCGCCGCAGCAGCTCCCGGGCATCGCAGGTCAGCAGCTCGCCGCTGGTGAGCGTGCGCAGCAATGCGGTTGCCTCTTCCCACACATCCTGCACGCTCGCGGCCGCGCCTTCGCCGAGCTCGGCAGGCGCTGGCAGCTTCTGCAGCAACAGGCCGGCGGCATGCTCCGCATCGGCAGCGAGCACGATGCACGTGGGCAACTGCTCGGACACCAGAAAATAGTTTTCGAGACAGGCGGCCAGCGAACTGCCGTCGAGAGGCACGACGCCCTGCCAGGGCTCGACACCTGCGCCCTGCTCGACGCTGACCACCAACCGGCCACCGCCGATCATCTGCTGGAATGTTTCGCCGGTGTCGGTGCTGGCCACATCCACGTGCGCCACGCCGCGCAGCGTGCCCGCATCGGTGGCCTGCGCGATCAGCATCGTTACGCGGCCCGTGCCGCCGGTGAGCTGCAGCGTCAGCGTGCCGGAGAATTTCAGCGAAGCGGCAAGGAGACTGGCAGCGGCGAGGGATTCGCCCAGCAGGCTCATCACCGGGACCGGCAGCACCTGGTGCTCGCGCGCCTCGCGCCATGCCTTCGACAGATGCACCCAGTGACCGCGCACCGGCGCATCCTCGAACAGGAAGCGCCGCAGGCGATCGGTCTCGATCACGGCGCGAGCTTCTGCTTCAGCAGCTCGTTCAACAGCGCGGGATTGGCCTTGCCATCCGTGGCCTTCATCGTCTGGCCGACGAAGAAACCGAACAGCTTGTCCTTGCCGGAACGGTAATCGGCCAGCTGCTTCGGATTGGCAGCCATGATGGCGTCGATGACCTTTTCGATCGCGCCGCTGTCGGTGATCTGCTTGAGGCCACGCGCTTCGATGACGGTGTCCGCATCGACGGCCTCGGCCCACATCACCTCGAACACTTCCTTCGCCAGCTTGCCGGAGACCGTGTTGTCGACGATGCGCTGCAGGAGACCGCCGAGCCGCGTGGCGGACAGCCGGCTGTTGCCGACCTCGAGACCATCCTTGTTCAGGAAGGCGGAGAAATCGCCCATGACCCAGTTGGCGGCAAGTTTCGCGTCGCCCGGGACCAGGGCCGCCACTTCTTCATAGAACGCGGCCATCTCCCGACTGGCGGTGAGCACCTGCGCGTCGTAGTCGGTCAGGCCATATTGCCCGGCAAAACGCGCGGCCTTCTGGTCCGGCAGTTCCGGCAGCTTTACGCGCTGCGCGTCGATGTAGGCATCGTCGAGCAGCACCGGCAACAGGTCGGGATCGGGGAAGTAACGGTAGTCATTGGCCTCTTCCTTCGAGCGCATCGAACGCGTCTCGTCCTTGGCCGAGTCGTAGAGGCGCGTTTCCTGCACCACCTTGCCGCCGCCTTCAAGAATCTCGATCTGCCGCTGCACCTCGAGGTTGATGGCCTTTTCCACGAAACGGAACGAGTTCAGGTTCTTGAGTTCGGCGCGCGTGCCCAGTTTCTCGGCGCCGCGGCGGCGCACCGAGACGTTCGCATCACACCGGAACGAGCCTTCCTGCATGTTGCCGTCGCAGATATGCAGGTAGCGCACCAGCGTGTGCACCTTCTTCATGTACGCGATGGCTTCCTTGGCAGAACGCATGTCAGGCTCCGACACGATCTCGATCAGCGGCGTGCCGGCGCGGTTGAGGTCGATGGCCGAAACGCCGGCGTGCCCTTCATGCATCGACTTGCCCGCATCTTCCTCCAGATGCGCGCGCGTGATGCCCACGCGCTTGATGCTGCCGTCCTCCTGCATCACATCCAGATGACCCTTCGCCACGATCGGCAGCTCGTACTGGCTGATCTGGTAGCCCTTGGGGAGATCGGGGTAGAAGTAGTTCTTGCGCGCGAACACCGACTTGCGCGCGATGGTGGCATCTACCGCGAGTCCGAACTGCACGGCCATCCTGACGGCCTCACCATTGAGCACCGGCAGCACGCCCGGATAACCCAGGTCGACCAAGTCGGCCTGCGTGTTGGGCTCGGCGCCGTATTCCGTGGGCGAACCCGAGAAGATCTTGGTCTTCGTGGCGAGCTGGGCATGGATCTCGAGCCCGATGACTGTCTCCCATTCCAGGTTGATGTCGCTCATGGCGCAAACCCCGTGGCATGGCCTTTGGGCGCCTGCAGATGCCAGTCGGTCTCCTGCTGGTAGCGATGCGCGGCATTCAGCAGTTTCGCTTCGCCGAAATGCGGCCCGATGAGCTGCACGCCAACGGGCAGACCACTGGCAAAGCCGCAGGGAATGGACATGGCTGGCAGGCCAGCCAGGTTCGCACCGATGGTGTAGATGTCGTTCAGGTACATGGTGATCGGATCGCTGGTCTTGTCGCCGAGACCGAAGGCCACGGTGGGCGTGGTGGGTCCCAGCAGCAGGTCGACTTCACTGAAGGCGCGCAGGAAGTCGGCATTGATCAGCGCGCGCACCTTCTGGGCCTTGATGTAGTACGCGTCGAAGTAACCGGCCGACAGCACATAGGTGCCGGTCATTATGCGACGCTTCACTTCCGCACCGAAGCCTTCGGCGCGCGAACGCTTGTAAAGGTCGGCCAGGTCTTTCGGGTTCTCGCAGCGATGGCCAAAACGCACGCCATCGAAGCGCGCCAGGTTCGACGAGCACTCCGCAGGCGCCACCACGTAATAGGTGGGGACGGAGAGCGGCAGGCTGGGCAGGCTGACTTCTTTCACCACCGCGCCGAGTTTCGTCAGCACGGCCAGCACTTCGCGCACCGGCTTTTCGATTTCGGGCGCCAGGCCCGCGCCAAAGAACTCCTTCAGGATGCCGATCTTCATGCCGGTGAGCGGCGCATTGAGCGTGGCGCAGTAATCGGGCACGGGCACATCGACGCTGGTGGAATCGCGCGGATCGAAACCTGCCATGGCCTGCAGGGTCACTGCGGCATCTTCCGCTGTGATGGTGATCACACCGGCCTGGTCCAGACTCGAGGCAAAGGCGATCATGCCGTAGCGGGACACCCGCCCGTACGTTGGCTTGATGCCCGTAACGCCGCAAAGCGCAGCGGGCTGCCGGATCGAGCCTCCCGTGTCGGTGGCGGTGGCAAGGGGTGCCAGGCGAGCGGCCACGGCAGCCGCCGAGCCACCCGACGAGCCACCGGGCACGCGCGTGACGTCCCAGGGGTTCTTCACCGGGCCAAAGAAGCTGGTCTCATTGGAAGAGCCCATCGCAAACTCGTCCATGTTCGCCTTGCCGAGCATCACCATGCCCGCAGCCTTCAGCCGCACCACCACGGTGGCGTCATAGGGCGCGACGAAGTTGGACAGCATCTTCGAGCCGCAACTGGTAAGCACACCCGCCGTGCAGAAGATGTCCTTGTGGATCATCGGCACGCCTGTGAGTTTGCCGCTGTCGCCAGTGGCAAGTCGCCTATCCGCGACAGCCGCTGCCGCCAGCGCCGATTCGGCTGTGACGCTGATCAAGGAATTGAGCTGGGGCTGGCTCTTCTCGACCCGGGCCAACGCCTCGCGGGTGAGTTCGACCGAGGAATACTGCTTTGCGGCGAGGCCTGCCGACAGTTCGGCCAGTGTTGCGGCAGCCACTATTCGATCACCTTCGGAACCAGGTACAGGCCGGCTTCGACCTGCGGTGCATTGCGCTGATAGAGATCCCGGGAGTTCTCCGAGGTGATCTCATCGGGCCGCAGGCGCTGCACCTGCCCGGTGAGCGGGTGCGCCATCGGCTCCATGTTGCCGGTATCCGCCTGCTCGAGTTCGCCAACCAGCCCGAGAATGCGGCCGATCGACTCGGAGTAGACGGGAATCTCTTCGGGCTTGAGCGCCAGGCGCGCAAGACCCGCAATGGTTTCAATCTGACTGGACGTTAGGCTCATGTGATTCAGGCCGCAAACTTCGGAAAAAACAGCTTCAAATGATACACCGTCGCCTTGCGATATGTCTGATGCGTTGTTAGATTAGCGCCCGCTTCTCCCCCTCTCGCCGGCCAAGGTTTACCTCTAAAAATGTTCAAGCGCCTGCGCGGCTACTTTTCCAGCGATCTTTCCATCGACCTCGGCACGGCCAACACGCTGATCTATGTGCGTGGCAAGGGCATTGTGCTCAATGAGCCTTCCGTGGTCGCGGTGCAGGACGAAGTCAACCGTGGCGGCAAGATCATCGTTGCCGTGGGCGTCGAGGCCAAGATGATGCTCGGCCGCACCCCGGGCCACATCACGGCCGTGCGTCCCATGAAGGACGGCGTCATCGCCGACTTCACGTATACAGAAAAGATGCTGCAGCACTTCATCAAGAAGGTGCACGGCGACCGCTTCATGCGGCCGTCTCCCCGCGTGCTGGTGTGCGTGCCATTCGGTTCCACGCAGGTGGAACGGCGCGCCATCCGCGAATCGGCCGAAGGCGCCGGCGCCCGCACCGTGGCCATCGTCAGCGAGCCAATGGCCGCTGCCGTCGGCGCCGGGCTGCCCACGCATGAGGCGCGCGGCTCGATGGTGCTGGACATCGGCGGCGGCACGTCGGAAGTGGCAGTGCTGTCGCTGAATGGCATCGTCTATGCCAACTCGGCGCGCATCGGCGGCGACCGGTTCGACGAAGCCATCATGAACTACGTGCGTCGCAACTACGGCATCCTCATCGGCGAAGCCACGGCCGAGCGCATCAAGATCGAAATCGGCTCGGCCTACCCCGGCCAGCAGGTGAAGGAACTGTCGGTCAAGGGCCGCAACCTTTCCGAAGGCGTGCCGCGCAGCTTCACGCTGAACAGCAACGAAATCCTCGAAGCGCTGCAGGAACCCCTCCAGGGCATCGTCGGCGCCGTGAAACAGGCGCTGGAACAGACACCGCCGGAACTGGGCGCGGATGTCGCCGAGCGCGGCATCGTGCTCACCGGCGGTGGCGCATTGCTGCGCGATATCGATAAATTGCTGATGGAAGAAACCGGCCTGCCGGTCGTCATCTCGGAAGATCCGCTCACCTGCGTCGCGCGCGGTGGTGGTCGCATCCTCGAGCTGATGGACGACCTGGGCCCCGGGCACTTCGGCCTCGAATAAACAGGAGCTGGTATCCGCATGGCCTTTGCCGGCGGCGGCCTGAATCGCCCCTCGACACGCGACTCCGCTCCAGGACCGCGGTTTTTCGTCTTCGCTGCCATCTCCATCGTGCTGATGTATTTCGACCAGCGCGACGGCTGGGGCGAACGCATCCGTTATGGGCTGCAGGCCGTGGCCTATCCCATCCAGCTGGCCATCGGTTCGCCGCGCATGTTGTGGTCGGCCACCGCCGATCTGTTTGAAACCCGCGGCAGCCTGCGCGAGCAGAATGCAGCCCTGCAGAAACGGGAACGCGAGCTCGCGCTGGTGACCATGCGCTACGAGGCGCTGGAACAGGAAAACGCCCGGCTGCGCGACATCCATGGAGCCCTGCCAAAACTGGTCAGCCGCTCGCAGCTGGCCGATGTGGTGAATGCCGATCTGGGGCGCCTGCGCCAGCGGCTCGTCATCAACAAAGGCGACACCGACGGCCTGTACCGCTCGCAGTCGGTGGTCGACACCAACGGGCTGGTGGGACAGCTGGTGCGAGTCGGGCCCTGGAGCGCCGAAGTCATGCTGATCACCGATCCGGAACATGCGGTCCCGGTCG
>JBDSGY010000208.1:0-2547 GCA_039918755.1 Steroidobacteraceae bacterium | reverse complement strand
GATCAACGCCCGCGCGATCGCCAGCCGCTGTCTTTGACCACCGGACAGTCGTGAACCGCCCTGCCCCACATGCGTTGCCAGACCCTGCGGCATGGCGTCGACAAATTGCAGCGCATCAGCCGCGCGCAGGGCAGCACGGATCTGTTCCTCGGGAATCTCCTCGCCCAGCGTCAGGTTGTGGGCAACGGATTCGTCGACCATCACCGATTCCTGCGGCACATAGCCAATCTGGCGGCGCCACGAACGCAGGTCGATCTCCGGCAGCGGCACATCGTCGATCGATATCTGTCCGACATCCGGATGCCGCAGTCCCACGATCAGGTCGAGCAAAGTGGTCTTGCCGGATCCGGACGGGCCGATGAGCAACGTCAGTCCTCGCGCCGGGATCACGAGCGACACGTCAGCCAGAATGGTTCGTACGCCATCGTGCGAATACTGCACTCCGACCAGCGACAACTGGCGTTCCAGATGCGCGACGCGCGTGCCGCCAGTGGGCTCGCGCTGCGCATGCGCTTCGTCGATGGCATGCATCAGCGACCAGTAGGCACTCTCTCGCACCACCACCTGCTGATAGGCCTTCTGGCCCTTGGACAGATAGCTCACCACCCGCGCCAGCATGAACAGCATCACCACGAGCTCGGCCATCGGCATCTTCAGCACCTTGAGGCCGAGGTAGAAGCCCACGCCCACCATGATCGCAAGCATCGGCTCCTGGAGGGCCGTGAGCGCTTCCTTGCTGATCACCTGCTTGCGCAGCGCGCGCTCCAGCTGCCGGGTCTCGTCGGTAAGCAGCGCGTCGACATGGTCTTCGCGCGCCATTGCCTTGAGTGGCTTGGCTGCGGAAAACTGCGCGCTGATCAGCGTGAGCAGCGAGCGCTGCAGCTCCGTCTGCTTCTCCCCCGCGCGGCGCGAAGCGCCGATCAGCACGCGCATCGTGAGCAGCAGCAGGCCACCGGCGAAGACCGCTGCGATGCCCGCTTCGGGGGAGATCGCAAAGGCCACGAACAGATAGACGATGGAACTGAGCACCATGGCGGCCATTTCCGCGCCGAGCTGGAAGGCTTCCGACGCCCGCTGCGCCTCCGTGGCCACTGCGTTCGACAGACCACCCACCGACTGCTCCAGGTAGTGACGCCACCGTGCGCCCATCGTGGCGCGGATCAGCGTCAGGCGCATGTCCGTTGCGATGCGGGCCACCGTGTAACCCACCTGGCGGTTCGCAGCCAGTGACATCACGCCGCGCATCGCAATGAGCGTGACGGCGACCAGCAGCAGGTTCAACGGTATTGGCGCAATGCCAAGGCGACTCACTGCATCCATGGCAAATTGCTGTGGACCGGACGGCTTCGTCGCGGCACCGCCAGTGCTCAGCGACAGCATCGACAGGAGCATCGACATGCCGAGTCCTTCAAACAGGCTGGCGATGAACACAGCCACCATTGCCAGCGTGCTGCGCCCGGGATAGGTGCGGACGAACACGCCGAGCATGCGGAACGAACCGCGTGCCTTCGATTGGCTCATGGCCGCAGCACCCGCAGTTCCACGCCTCGGGTCAGGCGCACCGGACGGGTCGGGTCGGTAACGAACATTTCGCCATCCAGTGCATATCCACTCATGCCCAGCATGTCGATCTGGGTGAAGCGGCCACTGAGATATCCCTCGCTCTGCGTCATGCTGTCGCGGAACCGGCCGCGAAGAATATTCGGCAGGTTCCGCCAGAATTGACGGGCCGTTGCTGCCACGGCCGTGAAGCGCACATCCCCGACGCCGCGCGCTGCAAACGGATTGTAGAGGCCATCACGCAGCTGCAGCGTGGATGCCATCAGCACTCGCAGGGGTGCCTGCATTGCCGCAACTCCATCGGCAGTGACCTGCACATGTTCATAGGAGGGAAGCGGGCTGCGACCGGCCCACACCTGCAACATCAATCTCAGCAGGCAATACGGATCGGCAATCCAGCTGCGATGCAGCCAGGAAGTGCCACTGGCGCGATGTTCGCTGCACAGCCGGATGCCGGCATTGATGACTGCACCGGCCAGCACGAAGCCGTGCCGGGGCGGCGATCCTGCCTGGTCGACACGCAGGGTGGGCAGGCGCTCTTCGGGCAGAGCACGACCTTCACGCTGCGCGCGCAATGCGGCCTGAAACTTCTCCCAGGGGGGGTACCCACCGCAATCGCGAGGAACGAGGTTGGCGCGGCCACCGCCAAGCAGCAGCAGCGACGGCAACCACCCCCCTTCAGGCTGTTGCGCCAGATGCTGTGCCATGGCGTGCACGGTGCCATCGCCGGCGAGCACCCAGAGCTGCTGGGCCTGCTGGATTTGCAGACGATCCAAGACAGCGTGAAATTCCGCGAGGGTACTGGCTTCAATCACCGGCAACCCATGCGCGCGGGCCTGCACGGCCACATCATGGGCAAGTCCGCCGCGGGATGCGCGAAAGCTGCGGGGGTTAATGACCAGCCATGGCCGCGCCGCGGCAGATGGCAGCGCCGCACCCCCCGCTGGAGCGAAACTCAATTGCGCGCTTTCCGCAGGCGCCAGAGTG
>JBDSGY010000207.1:0-4312 GCA_039918755.1 Steroidobacteraceae bacterium | reverse complement strand
ATTTCTTTTCCTCCGAGCTGTCCGAGCCCTTGCTTGCGAAGGCCGAGAAGAGCCTGTTGATCAGCTTCTCCAGCACCATCGCAGACTGGGTGTTCTCGATTTGACTGCCCGCAGCCAGATAGGTTTCAGAGCCCCCGGCATCCAGGCCCACATATTTCGCGCCCAGCAGACCGGCAGTCTCGATGCCCGCCCAGCTGTCGTCAGGAATCCGCTTGTACCGCTCGTCGAGCACCATCGAGACCACGGCCTTGTAGTCGGTGGAATCGAACACCACCCGGCTCACGCGGCCGATCTTCACCCCCGCCATGCTGACCGGCGCACCGGCCTGCAGGTCGCCCACGTTCTCGAAGCGCGCACTGACTTCATAGCCGGCGGTATCGCCCAGCACGGCGAGCTTGCTGCCCGGAAGCTGCGTGGTGAGGAATACCAGCGCGGCAAACCCCAGCAGCACGAACAGGCCGGTTCCGATTTCCAGACTGCGTTGGTTCTTCATGATTCAGATCTCCGTAAACCCGCGCGCCTACAGGAAGGCAGCGGTCAGTATGTAATCGAATACCAGCACCAGCACCGAGGAACTGATGACCGTGCGCGTGGTGGCCAGGCCCACGCCTTCTGCGGTCGGCTCGGCGTGATAGCCCTCGTACACCGCCATGAGCGTGCAGACGATGCCGAAGACAAGGCTCTTGATGATGCCTTCCCCCACATCGCTGAAGTCGAGCTGGTTCTGCATCTGCGACCAGAAGGTGCCTGC
Organism: Steroidobacteraceae bacterium; assembly: GCA_039918755.1. Taxonomy (GTDB): domain Bacteria; phylum Pseudomonadota; class Gammaproteobacteria; order Steroidobacterales; family Steroidobacteraceae; genus ZC4RG30. Next base: position 3,561 of record JBDSGY010000207.1, on the reverse strand, counting down.
ATCGACACCACGCACCGTCACGCCGATGAGCTGGGTGCCGTAGATGCCCATGATATTGAAGATCGCGACCAGCAGCGGCATGGCGATCACGCCACCAATGAATCGCGGCGCGACGACATTGCGCATGGGGTCGACCGCCATCACCTGCATCGCGGTGAGCTGGTCGGTGGCGCGCATCAGGCCGATCTCCGACGCGAGCGAGGTGCCGGCACGGCCAGCAAAAAGCAGCGCGGTCAGCACTGGACCCAGTTCCTTCAGCAGCGCGAGACCCGCCGCGACGCCCAGCGCGGATTCACTGCCGAAGCGCGACAGCATGTCCGAAAAGGCCAGGCCCATGATCATGCCGACGACCACGCCGCAGAGCATGATGATGATCAGTGAGCGTGCACCGCTGTTGTAGATCTGCCGCACGATCAGCGACGGGCGTCGCAGCGCCGGGCCGCACGCGGCCAGCACCTGCAGCAGGAACAGCGCCACGGCGCCGATCTTGCGCAGCATGGCGATCAAGGGCGCGCCCCTTTCACCAGGTCGGAAGTGTCGAGCAACGCGCCGACGTAATCCGCTGCGGGATAGTGGAACGATACCGGGCCATCACTGGTGCCCTGCATGAACTGGCGCACGGAAGGATCGTTGCTGGCCTGCAGCTCCGCGGTGGTGCCGCGCGCCACGACCTTGCCGCCCGCCAGCAGGTAGCTGAAGTCGGCGATGCTGCCCACCTCGGCGACATCATGCGACACCACGATGCTGGTAATGCCGAGCGCGTCATTCAGGCGCTTGATCAGGCGCACGATGATGCCCATCGACACGGGGTCCAGACCCACGAAGGGCTCGTCATAGATCAGCACTTCCGGATCCATGACGATGGCGCGCGCCAGCGCCACGCGTCGTGCCATGCCGCCGGACAGCTCCTGCGGCATGAGCTGCTCGGCGCCCCGCAGGCCTACCGCTTCGAGTTTCATGAGCACCAGGCGTCGCAACACGGGCTCCGGCAGTCGCGCATGCTCGCGCACCGGGAAGGCGACGTTTTCGAATACATTCAGGTCCGTGAGCAGCGCGCCATTCTGGAACAGCATGCCCATGCGCTTGCGCAGCGCGAACAGTTCCGCGCGCCTCAGGCTGGCCACATCCTGCCCCAGCACCTGCACGCTGCCCGCGCTGGCAAATGCCTGCCCTGTGAGCAGGCGCAGCAACGTGGTCTTGCCGGTGCCACTGGGACCCATCACCGCAGTGATGCTGCCATGGCGGACCGCCAGATCCACACCGTTGAAGATCTGCCGGCTACCCGCGCTGTAGTTCACCCCGCGCACTTCGACCACCGCAGGGTTGGGCATGTCGCTCAACGTGATGTCGCCATCAGGTCCTGGACGCCTGGTAGATGCCCTCGATCGCCTGGTCGAGCGCCGCATTGAACTCGGCCTCCGACTGCTGCGCGGTCAGGCCTTCCGTCAGTGCACGCGAGAAGCTCGCAATCATGCCCTTCTGCCGCGTCAGCCTGGCATTGGCCTCGTCACGCGGATAACCGCCCGACAGCGCAACAACCTTCAGCACGCGCGCGTGTGCCACCAGTTCCTTGTAGTAGTCGTCGACCTCCGGCAGCGTGAGCTTCAGCATCACCTGCGCGCTGGCCGGCAGCTTGTCGAGCTCCGCGAGGATCTCGGTCTTCAGAAGCTTCTCGGCAGCGGCCTTGTCCGGGCAGTGGATATCCACTTCCGGCTCGATGATGGGCGTGAGTCCGGCGGCGAGCACTTGCCTGCCAACTTCGAACTGCTGGACAACGACGGCGTGGATGCCCGCAGCATTGGCCTGCTTGATGACGGAGCGCTCCTTGGTGCCGAAGATGCCCTTGGCCTTGGCCTTCGCCAGCAACTGGTCGAGCGTTGGCATCGGCTTCATCAGCTGCACGCCGTCGACCTCGTCCGCGAGTCCCTTGTCGATCTTCAGGAACGGCACCACCTGCTTCTTCGTCCACAGGAACTCGGCGGCTGGCAACCCCTGGAAGTCACGATCCATCGTGGCCTCGAACAGGATGGCTCCGGCGACACGATTGCCAGCGAAGGACGGGCTGCTGACGATGCGCGAGCGCATGGCATGGACCAGGTCCATCATCTGCGCTTCGCCGGAATACGTGCTCTCGGCCACGCCATACAGCTTCAGCGCCTTCGGCGTGCTGCCGCCGCTCTGATCCAGGGCGGCGATGAAGCCCGGCTGGTTGCGGATCTTGGCGGCCTGCTGCTCGAAATTGCTCATGAACTGTCCTTGGGATGAGGTCTGGCTGGCGGGAAGCGCATGTTAGGGTGCCCCACGCCGTCGGGGAAGCCCTTCGGGATCCCTCACCTGGCAAGCCCCGATGACACAAGGCGAATATAGGACTAAAATCGTCCTGTTTTCCACCCGCGACCCGAGCGATCCCGTGCTACGCATCAGCAAACTCACCGACTACGCGACCGTGATCCTGGCCTCCCTGGCCACGGATTCCGCCGGACGGCGCACCGCTGCGGATATCGCCCAGGCCATCCATCTGGCGTCGCCTACAGTCTGCAAGCTGCTCAAGCAACTGCATCGCGCTGGGCTGGTGGAGTCCACCCGCGGCCTGCGCGGAGGCTATCGGCTGGCCCGACCCGCGAGCCAGATCAGCGCAGCCACCATTCTCGACGCGATCGAAGGCCCTCTGGCCCTCACCGAATGTTCTACCGGCCACAGCCAGTGCGACCTGCAGGCCAATTGCAGCGTCGGCGGCACATGGCAGCGCATCAACCACGCCGTGCGCCAGTCCCTGGAGGAAATCTCCCTCGCGGAACTGGCCGGCCTTGAGAGCAATCCCCGCCACTTCGCACTGTTTGACGTCAAGCTGCGAAACGGTGTGGTTGCAGGAGCCAATCGGGGATAAGCATGCAAGACATCCAGCTAGACACCGTCCTGTCCCGTGGCTACCAGCACGGTTTCGTCACCGACATTGAGTCCGACACCGTGCCCCCGGGTCTCGACGAGGAGACCGTGCGTTTCATCTCGGCCAAGAAGAAGGAGCCACAGTTCCTGCTCGACTGGCGCCTGCGCGCACTCGAACGCTGGCTGACGATGAAGGAGCCGCACTGGGCCAAGGTGCACTACAAGCCCATCGACTACCAGGACATCTCGTACTACTCCGCGCCGAAGGCAAACACCGACGGACCCAAGAGCCTGTCGGAAGTCGATCCGAAGCTGCTCGCGACCTACGAGAAGCTGGGGGTCCCGCTGCATGAGCGCGCGCGGCTGGCCGGGGTGGCGGTCGATGCGGTGTTCGATAGCGTGTCCGTTGCAACCACGTTCAAGAGCAGGCTTGCGGAAGCGGGCGTTATCTTCTGCCCGTTCTCCGAAGCGGTGCAGACACATCCGGAACTGCTGGAACAGTACCTCGGCACCGTGGTGCCCTATGCCGACAATTTCTACGCGGCGCTGAATTCGGCGGTATTCACCGACGGTTCGTTCGTCTACATCCCGCCCGGCGTGCGTTGCCCGATGGAACTGTCCACCTACTTCCGCATCAACGCCGCCAAGACCGGTCAGTTCGAGCGCACGCTGATC
>JBDSGY010000206.1:0-8846 GCA_039918755.1 Steroidobacteraceae bacterium | reverse complement strand
TGTTCCTGATCTGTGTCGATCTCACCGTGCTGTATGTGGCATTGCCCGCGTTGACGCGCGACCTGGGCGCGAGCAACTCGGCTCGGCTGTGGATCCTGAACGCCTATCCGATCGTGGTGGCGGGCCTGCTGCCGGGGCTTGGCACACTCGGTGATCGTCATGGCCATCGGCGGCTGTTCCTCATCGGACTGGCGACCTTTGGCATCGCGTCACTGGCAGCTGCCTATGCGGCAACTTCATCGCTGCTCATCGTCGCGCGCGCTTTCCTCGGCGTGGGCGCCGCGATGATGATGCCGGCGACGCTGGCGATCATCCGCATGACTTTCACCGAGGTGCGCGAACGCGCCTTTGCCATCGGACTGTGGTCCGGAATGGCGGCCGCCGGCATGGCGCTGGGGCCACTGATCGCCGGGCTGTTGCTGCAACGCTACTGGTGGGGTTCGGTCTTCCTCATCAATTTGCCGGTGGTTGCCGTCGCGCTGGTGCTGACGCTCTGGCTGGTGCCTCGGCATGCCGCACCCGGCGGCGCGCCATGGGATCTGCCCGGCTCACTGCAGATCCTTGTCGGCCTGACCTCACTGGTCTATGCGATCAAGGAACTGGCGCGCCAGGATCACTCGGTGCTGCGGCTGGTCATCGCGCTGCTGCTCGGCGCGGTGTTCATCGCGCTGTATCTGCGGCGCCAGCGGCGGCGGGAACATCCGCTCATCGACCTGTCACTGTTCCGGATGCCGGAGTTCGCGGGTGCTTTTGCCACTGCCTGCTGCGGCACCGCCGGCGCGGTGGGCCTGGAGCTCGTGCTGAGCCAGTACCTGCAGCTGGTGGAACAGGACACGCCGCTGCAGGCCGCCATCGTGTTCCTGCCCATGGCCATCGCCGGGTTCTTCGCGGGGCCGCTGGCCGGGCGCATCATGCACCACGTGCGGCCGGCCGCGTTTGCCGGCGGTGCCTTCGTGCTGGCCGCGGCGTGCGTGCTGTGTCTCGCGCTGGTGCCACCTCATGCCATGCATTACGCACTGATCCGCATGCTGCTGCTGATCGGCATCGGTCTGGGCATCGGCGCATCGGTGACCTTTGCTTCCACCACGATCATGAATGCCGCGCCACCGCAGCGTGGAGGCATGGCCGCGTCCATCGAGGAAGTGGGTTTTGAACTGGGCAACTCACTCGGCGTAGCGGTGTTCGGCAGCGTGATGACGGCTGCCTATGCGATGTCGCTGGTGCTGCCTGAAACCGGCGGCGTCCTGCCTGCGGCGGTGCGTGACTCGCTGGATGAAGCGCTGCTCGCGGCTGACATGCTGCCCGTTGCAACTGCGGCGGCACTGCGCGACGCCGGCCGCGCGGCGTTCTCGGACGCACTGCGCGCAGTGCTGGTGGGCATTGGAATGCTGTGGCTGCTGACCGGCATATTGATTGCGCGACCGGGCCGCCACTGATCTGCGGCTCTTCGATGCTAGACTTCCCGCCCCCGGTTTTGGCCTTCAGCTTGGAAAACAACTACCCAGACCACACCCCGATGATGCAGCAGTATCTGCGCATCAAGGCCCAGCACCCGGATGTGCTGCTGTTCTATCGCATGGGCGACTTCTACGAGATGTTCTTCGACGATGCACGCCGTGCGTCGGCGCTGATCGACATCGCGTTGACGACGCGCGGGCAGTCGGCGGGACAACCCATCGCGATGGCAGGCGTGCCGGCGGTCAGCATCGAGAACTATCTGGCGCGGCTGGTGCGGCGGGGCGAGTCGGTGGCCATCTGCGAACAGATCGGCGATCCGGCGAAGAGCAAGGGACCCGTCGAAAGGCAGGTCGTGCGCATCGTCACGCCTGGCACGCTCGTCGAGGATGCGTTGCTCGACCGGCAGCGTGAAAGCCTGCTGGCAGCGCTGACTTTCGATGGCCAGCTGCATGGGCTGGCGTGGCTTGACCTCGCCAGCGGGCGCTTCTGCGTCAGCGAGCTGGGCGATGCAACCGAAGTGGCTGCGGAGCTGGAGCGCCTGCGGCCTGCGGAGCTGCTGCTGCCCGAAGACCAGCGGCGCGAGTCGCTGGCGAACACGCGGCTGCGTCCGCCGTGGCATTTCGACCTGGATACCGCGCGGCGTCTGCTGACCACGCAGTTCGGCACGCGTGATCTCGCTGGATTTGGCGCTGCGGAACTGACGGCAGGAGTGCGCGCGGCCGGCGCGCTGCTGCAGTATGCGCAGGACACGCAGAAAGCAGCGCTGCCGCATATCCGCGCACTGACCGTGCAGCAACGCGACGAAGGGCTGCAGCTGGATGCAGCCACGCGGCGCAACCTCGAGCTTGACCGGGGCCTGAATGGCAACGATGACGCCACCCTGTTCGCGCTGCTGAACCGCAGCACCACCGCGATGGGATCGCGCGAGCTGCGGCGCTGGCTCAACCGGCCACTGCGCGATCGCGGCGTCTTGCGCCAGCGATATGCGGCAGTGGGCGCGCTGGGTGAGTCGCGTTGCTGCAAGCAGTTGGCCGAAGCGCTGGCGCCCATCGGCGATCTGGAGCGGATCCTGGCACGCGTGGCGCTGCGCTCGGCGCGGCCGCGCGACCTGGTGCAGCTGCGCAATGCAGTTGCCGCGCTGCCGGCATTGCGAGGCACGGTGGCGCCCCTGGACTCCCCGCTGCTGGGGACACTGCACGGGCGCATCGGCGAGCATCACGAGGAGCATGCCCTGCTCGTACGGGCGATTGCTGCGGAACCTTCCGCGATATTGCGCGACGGCGACGTGATCGCGCCGGGCTTCGACGCCACGCTGGATCAGCTTCGCCAGATCTCGACCAACACCGACGAGTTCCTGCTCGACCTGGAGCGCCAGGAGCGCGAACGCAGTGGCATCGCGCAGCTGAAGCTCGGGTACAACCGCGTGCAGGGCTTCTTCATCGAGATTCCGCGCGCGCACGCAGAGAAGGTGCCGGCGGACTATCTGCGTCGGCAGACGGTGAAATCGGCCGAGCGTTTCATTACGCCTGCACTGAAGAAATTCGAGGATGAGGTGTTGGGCGCGCGGGACAAGGCGCTGGCACGCGAAAAGGAGCTCTACGAAGGCGTGCTGCTTACGCTGATCACAGCCCTGCCCCGGATGCAGGACAGCGCCGCCGCCATCGCCAGCCTCGATGCGCTTAACAGCCTTGCGGAGCGCGCCGATACCCTGCAGTGGGTCGAACCGACGCTGGTGTCCGAACCGGTGTATCGCGTCGAAGCGGGACGCCACCCGGTGGTCGAGCAGTTCAGTGGCACCAATTTCGTGCCCAATGACCTGGCGTTCGACGATGCGCGGCGCATGCTGATCGTCACCGGCCCGAACATGGGTGGCAAATCCACCTACATGCGACAGGCCGCGCTGATCGCGGTGCTGGCCCACATCGGCAGCTACGTGCCAGCCCGCGCTGCCATCATCGGTCCGATGGATCGGGTGTTCACGCGCATCGGCGCGGCGGATGACCTGGCGGGGGGCCGCTCGACGTTCATGGTGGAGATGACCGAGACCGCCAACATCCTGCACAACGCCACGGCGCAGAGCCTGGTGCTGATGGACGAGATCGGGCGCGGCACCAGCACGTTCGACGGACTGTCGCTGGCCTGGGCCGTGGCCCGTCACCTGGCAACGCATATCGGTGCCTTCACGCTCTTCGCAACGCATTACTTCGAACTGACCGTGCTCGCCAATGAGCTGCCGGCGGTGGTGAACCTGCATCTGGATGCCACCGAGCATGGCGATGAACTGGTGTTCCTGCACGCGGTGCGCGAAGGACCAGCCAATCGCAGCTATGGCCTGGCAGTGGCGAAGCTCGCAGGGGTGCCGCGTCCGGTGATCGCAGCGGCACAGGGATACCTGAGCGGGCTGGAATCCGAGCGCGATGCCAGGCCGCAGGCGCCTTCCACCCAGGGTGAACTGTTCGCCGCGCCTGCCGTGGTGAAGCCCTCTGCCATCGAACTTGCGCTGGCCGCGATGAATCCGGATGACCTCTCGCCACGCGATGCATTGCAGAGACTGTATGAACTGCGCCAGGCGGCCATGGAGTCACTGGGCAAGCTATAGTCGGCCGCATGCGCCATTTGAAGCTGCTTTATGTGCAGGTGCTGATCGCGATCGCGATCGGCGCACTGATCGGCCACTACGCGCCTGAACTGGGCGTCAGCCTGAAGCCACTGGGTGACGGCTTCATCCGGCTGATCAAGATGCTGATCGCGCCCATCATCTTCTGCACGGTGGTGATGGGCATTGCCGGCATGGACAACCTGCGGCATGTCGGGCGGGTCGGCGCCTACGCGCTGGGTTATTTCGAACTCGTCACGACGATCGCGCTGCTGCTCGGCCTGCTGATCGTGAACCTGGTGGCGCCTGGCAGCGGCATGCATGTGGATCCGTCGGCACTGGACCCCGCACGCGTGAGCAGCTATGCCACGCAGGCCCAGAGCCAGGGCATCACCGATTTCCTGCTGAACATCATTCCAACGACGATGTTCGATGCCTTCGCCAGGGGCGAAATCCTGCAGGTGCTGCTGATAGCCGTGCTCTGCGGCTTTGCGCTGCAGGCGTGCGGCACACGCGTGGCCACGCTGCGCAGCGGCATCGAGGGCTTTTCCGCCGTGCTTTTCAAGGTGGTGGGCTATATCACGCGGCTGGCGCCCATCGGCGCCTTTGGCGCGATGGCCTTCACGGTCGGCTCGCAGGGAGTCGGGGCGCTGGCGCCACTGGCCAAGCTGATGCTGTGTTTCTATGGCACCTGCCTGCTGTTCGTCTTCGGCGTGCTGGGGCTGATCGCACGCCTGCATGGCTTCTCCATCTTCAAGCTGGTCGGCGCCTTGCGTGAAGAGCTGCTGATCGTGCTGGGCACCTCGTCGTCCGAATCGGTGCTGCCCCGACTGATGGACAAGCTGGAGCGCATGGGCTGCCAGCGCTCGGTGGTCGGCCTGGTGGTGCCCGCCGGGTATTCGTTCAATCTCGATGGCACCTGCATCTATCTCACCATGGCCGCGGTGTTTCTCGCGCAGGCCACCGACACACCGATGACGGTGACCCAGCAGTTGCTGATGCTCGCCGTGCTGCTGCTGACGTCCAAGGGCGCCGCTGGCGTGACCGGCAGCGGCTTCATCGTGCTGGCCGGCACACTGGCCGCCGTGGATGGCCCGCCGCTGGCGTCGCTCGCGCTGATCCTGGGCATCGACCGCTTCATGTCCGAGGCGCGCGCGCTGACCAATCTGGTGGGCAATGCGCTGGCCACGCTGGTCGTATCGCGTTGGACAGGTGCCTATCGCCAGCCCGAAGGCGGCGCCCTGGTCACTCCGCCCGCCTGAGCCAGGTCGCGGTTGGCCCTCCGGCGCCTTCACTGTCCAAAACGACCCATTCCACTATAATGGACGTCCATCCATTATAATGGAACGCCCCATTTCATGGACATCAACGCGCGCATTGCGCGCCGCCTCAAGGATTTGCGGGATGAGCTGGGACTGTCGATCGAACAGCTATCGGTGCGCAGTGGCGTCAGCCGCGGGATGATCTCGAAGATCGAGCGCGAGGAATGCAGTCCCACTGCGACCGTGCTGAACAAGCTGTCGATTGGCCTCGGTGTGTTGGTGCCCACGTTTTTCGGGCCCGCCAGTTACCGCGAGCCACGGCTCCAACAGCGCAACCCGGTGTCCGCCCGCAAAGGGCAGATCGAATGGCAGGACCCGGAGTCGGGCTATCAACGTCGCACGTTGACGCCCTCCACCGCGAAGCAGCCGCTGCAGTTGAGCGAAATCCATTTCCCGGCGGGTGCAAAGGTCACACTTGAAAATCCCGGCGGCGCGGCGATGGTGCAACAGCAGATCTGGATGTTGGAGGGCCACATGGAGCTGCTGATCGGCAGCGAGCCATGCCATCTGGGCCCTGGCGACTGCGTGGCGATGACACTGGACAGTCCCGTCACGTTCCACAATCCCGGCAGGAAGGAGGCGCGGTATCTGGTCGCCATCACGGCGAAGTCTGGCCGATGAGTGACCTGTACCGCGACCTGTCTGCCTGATCTTCCTCGAAGCGTCCGTTCTCCAGAAAGTTGGCAACCTGCCCAGCCACCAGGCGCGACAGCCACATGCCGGTGTGGCTCACCGGCAGCACGCAGTGGTCCGTTGCGCCTGCGAGCATGGTTTCCGCTACGGCCACGGTGCCATCGTTAGGTCCCTCGAGTCGCGTAAGCAGCCGGCCCAGTCCCTGCGATTTGTTGCCAGCGATGATGCCGAGCTGCGCCTCATGCGGCCAGGTGCGGGGCAGCCCCTGCACCAGGTCATTGGCGCCCGCCTGGCCCAGCAGCGCACGCATCGATCCCAGCCGCGACAGGCTGCGTGCACTCTCGCTGCCGCCCACAGGCGTCCCCATGAACACGACGCGGCAGAAATCGCCGCTGAAGCGATTCGGAGCGAGCAGCCCCGTTTCGAACATGCGGTAGATCACGATGCCGCCGAGACTGTGACCGAGCAGATGCACAGGTTGGAGCGTGCGACGTGCCAGCGCGAGCGCATAGCGCGCGCAGCGCCGCGCTACGTGCTCCATGGTTTCAGTCATCGATGAATACGGGAAGACCCGCAGGTTCCAGCCCTGCTCTGCCAGCAGACGCCTGAGCAGGAACGATTCCGCACCTGTCATCCACAGACCGTGGACGAACAGTACCGTCCCTCTAACTGGCGGGATTGGGGGTGCGGACACGAATCGAAAGTTCGCGCAGCTGTGCTTCGCTCACCGTCGTGGGGGCTTCGGTGAGCGGGCATGCAGCGGTCTGCGTCTTCGGGAAGGCGATGACGTCGCGGATGCTCTCCGCGCCGGCCATCAGCATCACGAGCCGGTCCAGACCGAAGGCAATACCGCCATGCGGCGGTGCGCCGAACTTCAGCGCATCCAGCAGGAAGCCGAATTTCAACTGCGCTTCTTCCGGCTCGATGCCGAGCATGCCGAACACCACTGATTGCATGTCCGCGCGGTGGATACGAACGGAACCGCCACCGATCTCCGAGCCGTTCAGCACCATGTCGTAGGCCTTGGCCACCGCCGCGCCCGGATCGGCCAGCAGCGCCGCAGGATCATCGACCTTGGGCGCCGTGAACGGGTGATGCATCGCGTTGTAGCGCTTCGACTCCGGATCGAACTCGAACATCGGGAAATCGACCACCCACAAAGGCTTCCATCCCGCTTCCACGAGTTTCAGGTCCTGCGCGATCTTCAAGCGCAGCGCGCCGAGCGCATCGCTGACCACCTTCGCGGTATCTGCACCGAAGAAGATCAGGTCGTTGTCCTCTGCACCCGTACGCTCGAGGATGCCGGCTACCGCCGCATCACTGAGGAACTTCAGGATCGGCGACTGCAGGCCCTCGCGGCCTTTCGCCTTATCGTTCACCTTGATGTACGCCAGCCCCTTCGCGCCGTAGCGACCGACGAAGGCCGTATAGGCGTCGATCTCGCTGCGACTGAACGCGCCGCCGCCGGGCGCGCGCAATGCCGTGACGCGACCGTTCGGATTCGCGGCAGGACCTGCGAAAACCTTGAAGTCGCAGCCAGCGACCAGGTCCGCCACATCGACCAGCTCCAGCGACACGCGCAGATCCGGCTTGTCGGAGCCATAGCGACGCATGGCTTCGGCATAGGTCATGCGCGGAATCGGGTTGGGCAGCGCGACTTCCACCGTCTTCGCGAACAGGTCGCGGATCAGGCCTTCCATCAGCGCCATGATCTCGTCCTGCGAGAGGAACGAAGTCTCGATATCAAGCTGCGTGAATTCCGGCTGGCGATCGGCGCGCAGGTCTTCATCGCGGAAGCAGCGCACGATCTGGTAGTAGCGATCGAAGCCCGCCACCATCAGCAGCTGCTTGAAGATCTGCGGTGACTGCGGCAAGGCGAAGAATTTTCCCGGATGCGTGCGGCTGGGCACGAGGTAATCGCGCGCACCTTCCGGCGTGGCCTTCGTCAGCATCGGCGTCTCGATGTCGATGAAGCCGTGGTCGTCCATGTAGTGGCGCATCGCGCTGGTCACGCGGTGGCGCAGCCGCAGGCGCTGGCTCATCTCTTCGCGACGCAGGTCGATGTAGCGGTAGCGCAGGCGCACTTCCTCGCTGACGTGTTCATCGAGCTGGAAGGGGAGCGGCTCGGACTTGTTCAGCACCGTCAGTGCCCGAGCCAGCAGTTCCACTTTGCCGGAGGCCAGATTGGCATTCGCCGTGCCCGCAGGCCGCGCCCGCACCAGCCCGCGCACCTGGATCACGAACTCGCCGCGCAGGCGCTCGGCCTCGCCGAACAGGGCCTTGTCGTCCGGATCGAACACGATCTGCAGCAGGCCCTCCCGATCGCGCAGGTCGACGAAAATCACCCCGCCATGGTCGCGGCGGCGGTGCACCCACCCGGCAACGGTCACTTCCTGACCTGACAGCTGTTCATTGACCTGGCCGCAATAATGGCTACGCATCGGACGAAACTCTTGGCCTGGGTGGCTGGAAAAAGGAGGCCGCGCAGTATACTTCGTCCCTGCCTAATTACGGAGCAAGGCCCCATGAATGCACAGTTGAAACCCGGCCAGGTTGGCGATTTCCGGCTGCTCATCGGCGGCAAGCTCGTGGCTGGCGCCAGCACCTTCGATGTCATCAATCCGGCCACGGAAGAAGTGGTTGCCGCGTGCCCCCGTGCCGATCTGGCGCAGCTGAACCAGGCCGTGGCGGCCGCGAAATCCGCATTCCCTTCCTGGGCCGCGACGCCGCTGGCCGAACGCGCCCGGCTGCTGAACAAGCTGGCCGACGCCATCGACGCCAACGCGGCCTCGCTGGCACCGCTGCTGACGCAGGAGCAGGGCAAGCCACTGGGTGGC
>JBDSGY010000205.1:0-2675 GCA_039918755.1 Steroidobacteraceae bacterium | reverse complement strand
AGGTCTGGATCAGCCCCGAAATCCTCACCTGGGAAGCATGGCTGGCCCGACAGTGGCGCGATGCGCAGCTGGCGGCGCGGATCCCCGACACACGGCAGCTGCTCGCACCCGCACAGGAACGCCTGCTGTGGGAACAGGTACTGCAACAGCTGGCGCCGGCAGGCGATCCGGAACTGCTGCGCCCGCACGCCGCTGCATTGATGCGCAGCGCGGCACGCGCCACGCAATCGCGGCTGGCCCTGGCGAGGTCGGCGATGACCGAAGAAGAGTCCTTGCTGGCAACGGCACTGAGGGCAGTGCGCAGTCTGTGCGCCGACAGGGGGCTGCTGTCCCTGAGTCTCGCGCCAGCAGAGGACCTGGGATTTCTCGCGCAATGCCTGCCGCCAGCCATTGCGGGCCAGCCGCGGCTTACCGAGCTGCAGCAGCGACTGCAGGACCTTTGCTGGCCTGAAGCCGAGCTGCTGCTGGCGCCTGCAGACGGGCGTGTTGCAACGCCATCCCTGCGGGCCGCAGGGCATCTCGAAGCGGAAATCGCAGCCTGTGCGCGCTGGTGTCGCGAGATGCTGCAGCAGGATGGCGCGTATCGCCTGCTGGTGGTCAGCGCCTGGTCGGATCCTGGTGCGCATACGCAAGGCGCCTTGCTGTGGCGCGAATTCGCTGGCGACGCTGCGGCAACGGCCACTGACGACCAGCGCCGCACCTTGCTGGCGGTGGAAGGTGGAGAGCCGCTGCATCATCAGGCACTGGTGGCCGATGCACTGGCAGCGCTCGCGTGCCTGGGCGAATGGATCGATACGCCGGTAATGCTGCGGCTGCTGCGCAGCCCCTATTTCGACTTCGGCAGCGCCGCAGAAGCCTGTGCGCTGCAGGTTGCGCTCGGTGCCTGGGGTCTGGCGAGGTGGAGTTCGGCAGCCCTGGGCGAGGCGCTGGCCAGCCAGGCGGACAAACTGCCGGCCGCAGGGCGGTTGCAGCGGTGGCTGGATGAGGCGCGCAGGCTGCTGCGTGAGTCGCCGCAACGCAGTGCCACGCGCTGGGCCGAGAAATTCAGCGAATGCCTCCGGCTGGCGGGTTTTGCCGCCGCCACGGCGCTGGAATCACGCGATGCGCAGCGCCTGGCACGGTGGGGAGAACTGCTGGATGAATTTGCCGGCCTCGATGCCGTGGGAACGCCGCTGCCGTCATCGGCCGCGCTGACTGCCCTGCAGCAGCTGGCGCTGCAGACCACGCATCAGAGCGCTACCGGCGACGCGGCCATCACGCTCACTACGCAGATGCAGGATCCACTGGTGCGTTACGACGGCATCTGGGTGATGGGGATGACGGAGAACCGCTGGCCCGAACCGCCGCGGCCCGACCCATACATCGCATTGTCCGAGCAGCGACGTTGCCAGTGGCCCGAGGCGGGCGTTACGCAACGGCTGCAGGCGGCGCGCTGGCAGCAAGGTCGCTGGCAGGCGTGTACCGACCGGTTGACGCTGAGCTATGCATTGCAGGAAGGCGATGTACGGCATCGTCCGTCGGCCGCGGTGGCCGCTGCTGCCGAGACGTGGGTGCAGGGGGTGGCAGCGCCCGTGGACCAGGCGCAGCCGCTCGCCGCCCAGGCAGAGGATCCGGGGCTGCCGTCCATTGCCGCCAGTGATCGCAGCGAGCCGTTGCGCGGTGGCCTTGCGCGCCTGAGTGCACAACAGGAATGCGCCTTTCGCGCGCAGGCGCAATTTCGGCTCGGAGCAGAGCAGGCGGTCTTGCTGACAGACGGCATTCCGTCGCGCTTGCGCGGCATCCTGTTGCACAGCCTGCTGGAAGGAATCTGGCGAGAGCTGCGAGATCACGAACGGCTGCTGCAGGTGACACCGACCGAGCAGGCAGACCTGATCGCGAAGCATTGGCAGGCTGCGGTACTTGCCAATGCCGCCGCCGGCGTGGCGTGGCTGGCGCCACAGGTGCAGCAGCGCGAACGGGCGCGCGCCGCACGCCTGATGGAACGGGTGCTCGAGCTCGACCGGCAGCGCGCGCCCTTCACCGTGCTGGAATGCGAGCGCGAGACGTTGTGGAACGCGGGTGGGGCAAGCCTGCGGGTGCGGATCGATCGCATCGACGACACTGCGGGCGGAAGACTGCTCATCGACTACAAGAGCGGCGCTGCCGAGAGCATCCGGTTGCAGGAGGGTGAGCTGCGACCGCTGCAGCTGGCGGCGTATGTCGCGGCACTGGCCGATGCGGTCACGCCAGTCAGCGCAGCGGTGCTGTTGAGCCTCAAGCCCGCCGACCTGAAGTACGCCGGTGCGGCCACCAATACGCAGATGTTGCCCGGCCGCATCCAGGCGGTGGCGGACTGGCCTGCCGCCGAGGGGCAGTGGCGCATCGCGCTGGCGCGACTGATGCAGGAGCATATCGACGGCGGAATCGAGCTGGCCGCGTCGCTGGATGCCTGTCGCCACTGCCATCTGCCGGCACTGTGCCGGCGGGTGGTGGCGACCGAACCTGCCGAAGCAGTGGAGAGCGGTGATGAGTGACGAAGCGGCGCGACGGGCGGCGCTTGAGATCGGGCGCAACATCCTGCTGCAGGCACCGGCCGGGTCAGGCAAGACCACGGTGCTTGCACAGCGCTTCCTCAGCGCACTGGCGCATGTGCAGGAACCCGAGCAGGTGCTTGCCATCACTTTCACGCGCAAGGC
>JBDSGY010000204.1:0-3373 GCA_039918755.1 Steroidobacteraceae bacterium | reverse complement strand
CGAGCAGGCTTTCGACGCCGGCGCGCAGCGCTTCGGCGAAACTCATCGCATCGTCTTCAGCGGTGGGCAGCAGGATGGCGAAGCGATCGCCGGAAATCCTCGCCGCCAGCGCGCCAGGCACGAGTCTCGAGCGGATCAGCTCGCCCATCTTCGCCAGCAGCTTGTCGCCGACATGCATGCCGTAGTTGTCGTTGACCACGTGCATGCGATCCGTGTCTATGTAGAGACTGCTCCAGCGCATGCTGCGTCCGGCGCTGCGCTGGTCCAGCAGCACGCGCGCGCGCTGTTCGAACGCACGCCGCGTCAGCAGCCCCGACAGCGTGTCGTAGCTGGATTCGATGATGTTCGAGGCACGGCGCGACACCAGGTCGGCAAGCATCGCATCACGCCGCCGGAACTCTGGTGCCGTGCGGCTGCGGAACAGTGCCAGCACACCCGACGGCCTGCCAGCGGGATTGCGGATCGGGCTCGACAGCACTCGGAAGGCGAGGCTTACGCCAGGCAGGCTGTCGGGCGCATTCAGCAGCGAAGCTTCGCTGCGCGCCTGCGCCAGTGACAGCAGGTGGCGATGGATTTTCGGCAACACCGAAGTGTCGACTTCGCGACCCTCAGCCTTGCTCACCACCACCAGATTGCGCTCGGGCACTACCAGCGCGGTGAATTCGCACTGCATGTGATTGTTGATGTTCTGCAGCAGGCTGAGGATGCCGCCGCCCGCGGCTTCCTGCCGGTCGGTCTCGCTCGTGCTCAGCAGCACCTGCAGATCGGCATCGTCTCCATCGGCTGCTTCGCTCACGGCCAGCTCATTGCTGGTGAACCGCGCCCGCAGCACCAGCTCGCGGCGCAGGACTTCCAGCACCGGCTTCAGCATGGCGTGCACATAGGCAAAGGTGCGTTGCTCGCTCTCGCCGGTGCGCCACGTGATCGCAAAGATGCCGGTCAGCGCGGCGGCTTCATCCCGCAACCAGAACAGATACAGCGGATCCTGCGCACCAAGCTGCACCCGTTCGCCAGCCTCGGCGCTCTTCGACGCGGCGGCCGCAGATTTCTCGACCAGCTTCTGGAACGCGGGGTCGATCGATTCCTCGCTGGTCCATCGCATGCTGGCGTCGGGATCGAACACCGTAAGCCCTGCCGCACGCGGGAGCAGCGCCGCCACGAGTTGTGCATAGGGTGAGAAATCGCAGTCCTTCGCGAGTGTCGCCATGGCCGCAGGATGACTTAATCGCGGCTCCAGGAAATTGATCCAGTTGGCAGAAATCCACGGCGCAAATAGCTATCGCTTCAACCTGCGGGCGGTGTCCCAGTGCGAAACCAGCCGCGCGGGTCCACGGGTTTGCCCGATTTGCGGATCTCGAAATAAAGGCCGGGAGTCTTGCGCCCGCCCGAGTCCCCGGCCGTGGCAATCGTTTCGCCCGCCGCCACACGCGACCCCGCCGCCTTCAGCAACTGCTCGTTGTGGCCGTAGATGCTGATGTAGTTGTTGCCGTGATCGAGGATGAGCAGCAACCCCCGCCCCTGGAACCAGTCGGAATACACCACCCGGCCCTCATGCACGGCCCGCACGTTCGCGCCCCGATCGGCGTCGATCTCCAGACCGTTCGAGCGCAGTGTGCCAACCACCGTTTCGCCGAAGCTTGTCGCGATGCGCCCCGCCACGGGCCAGGTCAGCTTGCCGCGCAGCTTGCCGAACGGATCATTGGGGTCAAACGGTGCCGACTCGGTGACCCGGCTCAGGTCCTTCAGCAGGCGTTCCAGCTGCTGCTGCTGCTTCTGCAGCCGCGCGAGCGTCGCGGTGCGGTTCTGCGCTTCCTTCTGCAGACTAGCGAGCACCCGGCCCCGCTGCCGGCGGGCCGACTCCAGTTCGCCGACGCGCGCCTTCTGCTCGCCTTCGAGCGCGGCCAACTTGGCGTCTTCCTCGTCGATACGGGACGTAAGCTCGTCGATCTGGAAGATATTTCCCGTGATCGTCTTGATCTGCGTGGCACGTAGCCGGCCGAGATAGCCGTAATAAGTCAAATTTCGCCCAAACTGCGCCGGATTGCGTTGATTGAGCAGCAACTTGAGGGGTTCGTTCCGTCCCATGAAATACGCAGCGCGCAGCTGCGTCTCCAGATCGTTGGCGGTCTCGTCCCGCTCCGCCTGGCGCCGGGCCCGCTCGTCGATCAAGCGCTGGCGGGATGCGGCCCGCTCGGCCCGTTGAGAACGCAGCTTCGAAAGGTCGCCGTGCGCGCGGGAAACCAGGCGTTCGGCCTCTCGCAGCTCGCGGCTTAGACGGTCCTTGTCCGCGGAGTCCTGCTGCACCTGGCGCTGGATCCTCTCCAGGCGCTCGGTGACGGAGCGCAGGCTGGCCTCGGCCTGTTTGCGATCGGGCTGCGCTGCCGGCAGGACCACCGCCGCCAGCAGCAGCGCAAGTCCAGCCGATCGCAACAGCACTCTCTTCATAGGGCGGCAAGTCTAAGGCGCGGGCTGGCTATAATGCCCGCCCTTTTATCAGGCTCCGCCGCGCATGGAACGTCTGCTCGAATATCTGAACCGCCATCCCATCCTCGTGGGCCTCGTGGTCGTGCTGGCGCTGGCCGTCATCGTGTACGAACTGCGTGGCCGCAAGCTCAACTACGCGGCCGTGCTACCGCAGGAAGCCATCCAGCTGATGAACCAGGGCGCGCACACCTACGACCTGCGCACTACCGAAGCGTTTGCCGCCGGCCACATCAGCAACGCCAGGAATCTGGATGCCAGCAAGCACGACACCGCTGCGGACACGCTGAAGAAGTTCCGCGAAAAACTGCTGCTTCTGTATTGCGAGGATGGCAGAAGCTCGACCGCGCTCACCCGCAAGCTGCACGCCGCCGGCTTCACCAAGGTTTTCAACCTGCGGGGTGGCCTTGCCCAGTGGCGTTCGGAAGGCCTGCCGCTGCAACGCGGCTGACGCGCACCGGATATGGACAAGAGCAGCCCGAAGGTTGTGATGTACGCCACGCCGTGGTGCGGCTACTGCGCCCGCGCGCGGCAGCTGTTTGCGGCCAAGGGCGTCGTGTACACCGAAATCGACGTCGACGCGGTGGATGGCGCGCGGGCCGAGATGCGCCAGCGCAGCGGCCGCACGTCAGTTCCACAGATCTTCTTTGGCGATCGCCACCTGGGCGGCTACGACGACACGAAAGCGCTGGACGACAAGGGCGAACTGGACCGACTGCTTGCCGCAACTGCGGCTGAATAGAACTTTCGACACATCAACAGAGGTTAATGATCATGGCCGACGAAACACCAGCAGCGGGCAATGGCGCCGACAGCAGCCTGCCGAACCTGGCGCTGCAGGGCGTCTACCTGAAGGATTGCTCGTACGAAGCGCCGCTGGGTCCGCGCGCGG
>JBDSGY010000203.1:0-2614 GCA_039918755.1 Steroidobacteraceae bacterium | reverse complement strand
TGCGGTCGCGTGGCGGTCTTGCGGCCCATCAGTTCGCCGTCCCAGTAGCCATCGACGATGAACTGCTCCGGCACCTTGGCACGCAGCTCCGGCACGCGCGCTACCAGATCACGCAGGAACTGCTCCTCGCCCGGTTGCAGGTACACGCCGTCGTAACAGCACTGACCTTCACACTGCACCACATCGCAGGCGGCCAGACAGGGGCCGCCTTCGCTTCCACAACTGCTCATGCTTTGCCGACCGCCATGCTCGCCATTTGATGCAACTCTACCGCGGCCGGTGTGCGCAGCGGGAACTCCATGTCGAATCGCGAGCCCCGGCCCGGCGCCGTATCCACGGTGAACTTGCCGCCAGCCTCATGCACGCGATCTGCGATGCTCCAAAGGCCGAATCCCCCGCTGCGCGCGCCGAACATGTCCATCTGCCACTCGAAACCCTTGCCAGCATCGGCCACTTCGACGCGCAGCACGTCGGCATCGCCGTGCACGATGACCCGGGCGGCACTGACGCCGGCGTGCTTGACCACATTACGCAGCAGCTCGCGCACCAGCTTGAACACCAGCACGCGTATGTCGAGCTTGAGCACATCTTCGCGCACCCGCGTCTCGAGTTCCACGTGCAGGCGGTCGTGGCCACGCACGTACACGGAGAGCCACTGCAGCGCCGGCGCGAGTCCGAGATCGTAAAGACCCGGCGGGCTCAGGTCGGAAATCACGTGGCGTGTGCGCTCCTGCACTTCGCGCAGGCGTACACGCACTTCGTCGAGCAGCATGCGCACATCGGGGGGCGCATGCTCGCGTGCCACCTCCAGCGTCATGCTCATGCCCACCAGCGACTGGCCGATCCCGTCATGCAGATCCACCGCCGTGGCGCGCCGCGCCTTTTCCTCTGCGGTGACGATCTGGCGGGCGTAACTCTTCAGGCGCTCCTGGTCGCGCAGCAGGCGTGCCGTGAGTTCCACCAGATCGGTGATGTCACGCGCCACGCCCCAGATACGCAGCAGATGGTCGTCGCGCACCACGCCGCTGAAGGAAGTCAGGAAAGTGTGCGGCCTGCCATGCAGGGTGACCGTGAAGCGCAGACCGTCCATCGAGAAATTCTGCTTGGCGGCCTGACCCAGGTGCTGCTCGTAGAGCGAGCTCCAGGGCTTTTCGCGGCGCCACATGCACGTGTCATGCGCCGGATCCACGGCGTCGAACTGCTGGTAGGAAAGATTGCATTCGGCCACGCGGCCATGTGCCCGCAACCAGGCGATCTGCTGCTCCTCCGGCAGCCGCACCGACATGGGCTGATCCAGCTCCACCCGCCACACCGCCTCGGTGCTCAGCTCGACGAAGTTGCGGTAACGTGATTCACTGACGCGCAGCCGGCCGAGCGTGATGCGCATTTCGGTCAGCGCGGTGGCCAGCACGTAGGTCATTGCCGCTGCCGCCGCGAGAAAGGTCTGCACCTGCACATTGCGCGCGAAGGGATCCGCGGCAATAAAAGGCCCTTTCAGTTCCGAGGCCAGCTCGGAGCACAGGCAGGCCATGCCCATGGCCAGCGTCGCAGACCAGCGCGGGGGCACGCGATAGGCCGCATACACGAGCAGCACCACCATGATGATGGGCAGCTGCAGCAGCGAGGCGGGCCCGTCCGCCGCGGCAGTGAAGACATACATCGCGGCCACTACCAGCAACACTGCCAGCACCAGCACCTCGAGCCGGGACCGCAATGCCAGCTCCGGGAAATCCTTGCGCACCGGAATCAGCCAGCAGATCACCACCGGTGCGATGGCCAGTGAACCCAGCCAGTTGCTCACCCACCAGATCTGGATCTGGTGTACGTAGCTCTGGGGACTGTAGTAACCGGATGAATTGACCCATGCGCCCAGTGCCGCTCCCGCCAGTGCGCCTGCAGCGGTGGCGAACATAAACTGCAGCGTCTGTGCAGTGCGGACCTGCGAGCGGTCATGGATCAACCAACGCGCCAGGCTGGCTCCGACGAGGGCGTCGACTGAATTGGCGACTACATAAAGAAAGGCGTTGACCGGCAAAAAGGGATGCTGCAGCAGCGCCGCGAAAGACATTTCAACGCCCAACTGCACGAGCAGCACGGCGGGCCACAAGGAACGGTCGGACAACCACAGCGCCGCAAACAGCAGGCCCGCGGACGGCCACATGACGGCTGGTTCACTGACGGATTCCTTGAACTCATAACCAAGCCACACCAGCGTGGCATAGGCAACGAAGAAGGCTATCAGTACGCCTGCGCGACCACCGAAGCGGGCCATCACAGCTTCCCCGGGGCTGCCGCGATTGCCGGCCTCCCGTTGCACGAACTCCGACACTAGAAGTTCTCCGCTTGCGCATTTTCCTGATGAGTAAGTAGCCTAGACCCGCATCGGGTCGGGGTAAACAAACTTCACCAGACGTGATTCATACGGCGACGTGCTCGTTTGCAGGCGCAGCTCAGATATCACCTTTCGGCTATACTCGCTGCGCTACGCGAAATCCTCTGACGCTGATGCGGTTACCGGGAAACGCGCAGCCGCAAGCGCAGAACAATACGGGCGACCATGGCCATTACATTCCGGCAACTCGAGATCTTTGTTGCAGCCGCGACTGACTGTAAT
>JBDSGY010000202.1:0-2811 GCA_039918755.1 Steroidobacteraceae bacterium | reverse complement strand
GCCGGCGTCGCGGATCGGACCGGGGCGGTGTTCGATGTACTGCTCCAGGAATTGCCGGAACGGGCGTTCGCCGATGAAGCAGATGCCGGTGCTGTCGCGTTTGTTGAACACGGGCAGTCCGGCTGCCCGCGCCAGCTCGCGAACTTCGTCCTTGTGCTGCACGCCCAGCGGCATCACGACCTGTCTGAAACAACGCCGCTGCACTGCATGCAGGAAGTACGACTGGTCCTTGCCGGCATCCACTCCCTTGTGCAGTTCCGGTCCATCCGGCCCCTGCTCGATGCGGGCATAGTGGCCGGTGGCAAACAGCTCCGCACCGAGTCGCAACGCATGCTGCAGGCAATCGCCGAACTTGATCTCGCGATTGCACAGCACATCCGGATTGGGAGTGAAACCGGCGCGATAGGCGGCGAGAAACCCGGCGAACACTCGCTCGCGGTATTGTGCGGCGAAGTCCACACGATGCAGGGGAATGCCCAGCTCCGCCGCCACGCGCCGCGCGTCCTGGAAGTCCTCGGCGGCAGTGCAGTAGCCCTGTTCGTCCTCTTCCCAGTTGTGCATGAACAGGCCGTGCACATCGTGGCCGGCCCGTCGCAGCAGCAAGGCCGTGACGGCGGAGTCCACCCCCCCGGAGAGTCCGACGACGACGCGCAGTGTCAACGCCGGTCAGCCGGCGTGGAGGTGTGCCGGCGAGCCCGCATCACGCGCTCTGCGCCACCGGCTGCAGCGCCATGTGCGTCAAGGCGTCCAGCGCGAAGCGTTTGCCCGCGAGATAGTCATCGATACAGCGCAACACCATCGGGCTGCGCAGCCGGTGCGGCTGCGCCAGCAGCGCTTCACGGGTCATCCAGTGCGCGGCCAGGATGCCGTGGTCCAGGCGCCGGGCCGCTTCGTGCGCGTGGACGTCCCCGCTGATCGCAATGCGCAGCGTGGAACGTCCGTTGCCAGGGTTGCGCCACAGGTACAGCCCGATCAGATGGCGCGGCTGCATCTGCCAGGCGGTCTCTTCAAGGGTTTCGCGGACCACCGCAGTGATGATGGATTCGCCGTCTTCCACATGGCCCGCGGGCTGGTTGAATACGATGGCGTCGCCGATCCGTTCCTCCACCATGAGGAATCGGCCGTCGTCACGCTGCACGATGGCAGCTACCGTCAGATCGGGGCGCCAGGTCATCGGTGCAGTATAGAGGAGCCCGCGTTGCCTAGTACTTGGGAACGCTGGCTATCCACATCTCGTCGAATTCCTGCAGATAAAGCCTGGCTATCGGTGGCTGTTCGAATCCCGCCGCACCTTCCCAGCTGGTGACCTGCGCGCGATACACGATTGCCTTTGCATCGGCGATCAGCATGCCGCTGGTGCGCGCCGCGAACTGCGCGTTCACCGTCCGGATCTCGATATGGCCAGACAGCCGGCGGCGCATCGCGGCGAGCTTGTGGGGCGAGGTGTAGGGAATGGGCCGGTGCGTCAGCAGCCGCACCTTGGCGAAACTGTGGCTGAGCAGGAAGCGCTTGATCAGTTCAAGAAACGCGGGCTGTTCATACAGCTGCGGTTCGAGATCCAGCGTATAGATCGAGAGCAGCCGCTGTGCGCCGGCAACGGCGCGGCGGGTGGCGGTGCGGACATCATCGAGCGTGGTCAGTACCTGCAGCGGTTCCGGCGCAGCCTGACCAGCGGCACCGCCACGGCCAAGGATCGGGAGAGGGGGCGCCGAACCCGGGATCTGGCCTGCAAAGTAGTACTGGGGTCCGCTCATGGCCACATATTAGAAAGCTGGGCTGGGCCGCAATTGTGGGCCGGTTCACGATTTGTTCCCTATCGGGAATTAACTGAAACCAAACTGGGCACCACGTCGCAGAAATGCCGGCGTTATGTAACGTGGCCTAGGTCGGCGGCAACGCTGCAAGCGTGGCGGCGAGCCCCAGATAGCTCGCTGGCGTCAGTTCCAGCAGGGCCGCGCGCCTGCCTTCCGGCAGGGGCAGGGCACGGATCAGCTCCGCCAGCAGCTCCCGGGTCAGCGGTTTGCCGCGCGAATGTTCCTTGAGCAGCTCATAGCCGTCCGGCACGCCCTCGGCCCGCAGCACTGTCTGCACCGCTTCGGCCAGCACTTCCCAGGCATCGTCCAGGTCCGCTGCCAGCCGCGCCGGATTCGGTGCGATCTTGCCCAGGCCGCGCAGCGCGGCACGCCACGCGATGAGACAGTGGCCGAGTGCCACGCCCACATTGCGCAGCACGGTGGAGTCAGTGAGGTCGCGCTGCCAGCGCGACACGGGCAGCTTCTCGGAGAAATGTCGCAGCAATGCATTGGCCACGCCGAGATTGCCTTCGGCATTCTCGAAATCGATGGGATTGATCTTGTGCGGCATGGTGGACGAACCGACTTCGCCCGCCACCGCGCGTTGCCGCAGGTAGCCCAGTGACACATAGCCCCAGATGTCGCGGCACATGTCGATGCCGATGACATTGATGGCGGCCAGCGCATCGCAGTACTCGCCGATCCAGTCATGCGGCTCGATCTGCGTGGTGTGGCCATTCCAGGCGAGTTCACAGCGCTGCACGAACTGCTGCGACACCGTGATCCAGTCGATCTGCGGGTAGGCCGCCACATGCGCGTTGAAATTGCCGACTGCGCCATTCCACTTGCCCAGGATCTCCACCCGCTCGAGCCGGCGGCGGGCACGCAGCAGGCGTGCGTGGATGTTCGCGAACTCCTTGCCCAGCGTGGTGGGCGAGGCGGTCTGCCCGTGGGTGCGCGCGAGCCTGGGCAGCCCGGCATTCGCAGCCGCGATGCGGGCGACGACCTGCAGCAGCGC
>JBDSGY010000201.1:0-7564 GCA_039918755.1 Steroidobacteraceae bacterium | reverse complement strand
CCAGCGTATCGACCCAGCCCTCCAGGCGGATCTTGCCGTTTTCCTGCGAGAGGATTGCGCCATCCTCGGAGGCGAACGGATTGGGCGAGTCCGGCACGCCCACGATGGCGGCCTTCATCTGCTCGGCACGCTGCTGCGGCGTCAGTGCGGCCCAGGCCGGGTAGGCAGCCTTCGCGGCGGCAACGGCATCGGCAACATCCTGGGTGTTGGCAGAGGCGGCATGGCCGACTACAACGCCTGCCTTGCCCGGATCGGCGATGGCCATCTTGTCAGCGGTCTGACGTTCCTTGCCGCCGATGTACAAGGCGGTGGTGACTGGCTTGGACATTAAGTTACCCCTTTGTTTTCCGTTTGCCTGCTAGCGAGGGCGATAGGTTACCCGCCTTTTTTGCAGTGCGGGCCGGGCATTTCAAGTGCCGCGGCAGACACTGAGCCTGCCACGGGCAGTGGCTGTCGGGGACTCAAATTGACAGTCTTATTGCCGTCAAACAAGATGCCCAGCCCGTGCGAAGAACGCACTTATAGCTATTACAAACTACTGCGTTGCTCGTGTGAGTGCGCAGCTTCACGGAGACTAAATGAGCGTCAAGAATCTCGAAGAGCGCATGAAGGCCGCTGGCGGCGCACTCAAACTGCTGCGCGACTCCCAGACCGGTCCGAATCCTTATCCGGTGGTGAAGCCGGAGTACAGCAACTGGCGTGATGAACAGCAGGCCTGGCAGAGCGCCGCTGTGATCTTCAACCAGTCGTATCACATGACCGACCTGTACGTCAGTGGCAAGGACGCGTTCAAGCTCCTCGAGTATCTGGGCATCAACAGCTTCGCCGGTTTCGTTCCCGGCAAGGCCAAGCAATACGTACCCACCACGTGGGACGGGCATGTCGTCGGCGACGTCATTCTCTGCTACCTCGCCAAGAACAAGTTCAACCTCATCGGCCGTCCGCCGGTTGCCAACTGGGTGACCTACCACGCTGAAACCGGCAGGAACCCGGCCACCGGCAAGAAGTGGGATGTGAAGCTCGTGCGTGACGACCGCTCGGCCGATCGCGCCAAGCCGGAAGCACGCAAGACCTACCGCTTCCAGGTGCAGGGTCCAAACGCCATGAAGGTGATGACCAAGGCGCTGAAGAAGGCTCCGCCTGATCTGAAGTTCTTCAACATGACGGACATCAAGCTTGCCGGCAAGACCGTCACTGCCCTGCGTCATGGCATGGCTGGCCAGCCTGGCTTCGAACTGTTCGGACCCGCGAAGGATGGCGACGCGGTGCTGGCTGCGCTGGTGAAGGCTGGCGAAGAGTTCGGTCTGAAGCTGGTCGGTGGCCGTGCGTATTCCTCGAACACGCTGGAGTCGGGCTGGATTCCCGCCCCGATGCCCGGCATCTACTCGGGCGACGAGCGCATGGCGAAGTACCGCAAGTGGCTCAAGGCCGATTGCTTCGAAGGCAATGCCTCGCTGGGTGGCAGCTACTACGCCAAGAGCATCGACGATCACTACGTGACACCGCATGACCTCGGCTACGGCTTCATGATCAAGTTCGACCATGACTTCATCGGCCGCGAAGCGCTCGAGAAGATTGCCGCCAAGCCACAGCGCGTGAAGGTCACGCTGGAACTGAACGACGCCGATGTGCAGAAGGCAATCGCCTCGCAGTACGAGAAGGGCCCGGATCGCGCCAAGTTCATCGAGTTCCCGTCGGCGGTCTACTCGATGTACCCGCAGGACAAGGTGCTGTCAAAGGACGGCAAGCAGGTGGGTGTATCGACCTGGATGGGTTACAGCTCGAACGAGCGCAAGCAGCTGACGCTGGCTTATCTGGATCCGGAGTCGGCCAAGCCTGGCACTGAAGTGACCTTCGTGTGGGGCGAAGAGGGCGGCGGCTCGAAGAAGCCACAGGTCGAGTCGCACAAGCAGGTGAAGATCAGCGCCATCGTGTGCCCGGTGCCGTACGTTGCCACGGTGCGTGCCGTGTATGCGGAAGGCAGCTGGCGGGAGAAGGGCAAGGCTGACTGAGTGCCAGTCTTCGCTTCTGCGGAGAAAAAACAGAAAAGGCGCTGTACAAACAGCGCCTTTTTCTTTTACGGATGCGCGGGTGCGTCCCTGCCAGATGCGGCGACCTAGAAATTCACGATTGCCGTCTGCCCGGCAGCCACCACCACTGGCTGGCTGTACACGGTGAACTGCAGCGGAATTGCCGGAGCCACGTCCTCGTCCACAGCGGGGTCATCGTTGTCGCAGGTGAATGCCACGGTGTAGGTTCCGGCCGGCACGAACGCTATGCGATAGGCGTACTGACTGGATGCGTTCAGGGCTGCGGTGGTCGTGACCAGCGGGTCAATCGTGGGCGCGGAGTCCATGCTGCCATTGAGCGGGTTGTAGAGATCATCAGGTGCCACGCCAGCACCCTGATACAGATACACCTTCGGCACCTTGTTGGCGCAGGCTGGAATTGCCGCCAGATTCATCGGCGCAAACGTGCCGGCAATCACACCCACGGTGATGTTGTCGGTCATGCGCAGGACGGGTTTCATCAGGTAGTTGGGTGCCTGCCCGGGGGGCGCAATGATCGATTTGTTGAGCACGAAATCGATGGTGAAGTCCGCACGACCGCCAGCCGGCATGGTGAATCCCCGCACCAGTTTGAGGCCGGTCTCGGCGCCGCTGGGGATTCGCAAGTCATGCTGACCAGTCGCATCCACGATGTAGGAGCTGCCTGCCGTCGAGTCGAGAATCAGCCGCACCCACTCGTATTCACCCGACGGCACAATGGTGTCGCCCAGCAGGTTGGCCGCGTTGCCATTGCGCAGCGTGAGCAGATCGAAGCCCTTGGCTGGAAACGTGAAGTTCTGCGAAGTGCCGCCTGCCGGCTTCACTTCGACGCCGGTGAACTGCAGCCAGACCTTGCTCGCCGTGTCCAGGGGAGCATCGGTTATATCCAGGCGCAGAGTGGAATTCGACTGCGCAGTCATGGAATCGTCACCCCCGCAGCTGGCAAGCAGGGCGCAGGCAACCGCCAAAGCCGGCTTCACGATGGTCGTGTGTGGAATGCGCATGACTTCTCCCCCGAATGAAAACGAAGGAGGAATGTTCCGTGAAAACCGTGACCGCCGCTACCGTCGCGCACCCGCGACAGAATATGACTGAATCTGCTTTACTTAATTCAGTTAGCGGATCGGATACGCCACGGCGCAGTTAGTGCTTGCCCCACAAGCGGTGCGAAGCAATGGCGGCACCATCAACCAATGACTTGAGTTTGAGCCACACAATGTCCGGGTCCACCGGACCGAAGCCGGCGAAGGTGCCGAAACCGCAGTCGGTGCCAGCGAGCACGCGCTCCCGTCCAACGATGTCCGCAAAAGTTTCAAGCCGCTGCGCCACCAGCTCAGGATGCTCGACGTAGTTGGTGGTGGTACTCAGCACGCCGGGAACCAGCACCTTGTCTTCAGGAATCTGCGACTTCAGGTCGCGAAACACTTTCCACTCATGCGCATGCCGCGGATTGGCCGCCTCGAAAAGGATGGCCTGCGGCTTCGCCTTCATCACCACAGGCAGCAGTTTTTCCATCGGCACGTCGTAGGTGTGCGGGGCTTCGTAGTTGCCCCAGCACACATGCATGCGGATGCGGTCGGCGGGGACATTGCGCAGCGCGTGGTTGAGCACTTCCACATGGCGCGCCGCGAGCCCGATGAACTCATCTTCGGTGCGCGCGCGGTACATCGTATGCCGGCCCATGGCCATGTCCGGTGCGTCGATTTGGATCAGCAGGCCCGCAGCCACAAGCCCTTCGTATTCCGCGCGCATGCCTTCGGCGACGGCTTCAAGATAGGCGTCCTGCGTAAGGTAGTAGTCGTTGGGCTGGAATAGCGCGATGGTACCGGGCGAGGCCGTGTTGATGAAGCCTTCCATTGGACTTGCGGCAGCGATGGCGGCCTGCATGTTCGCGATGTCGACCTGCATGGGACCAAGATCCTTCACACGGATGTCGGACACGCAACGCGGGCGGCGGTACTTGGCGGTGGAACCCAGCTTGGCGAGTTTCTCGAGCAACCGCGGGTGATCGATCAGATCCTGGCCTGGCTCGCGCACGGTGTCGCCATCGAAGCCGGAAAGTCGATCCTTGATGTAGGTGGCGTAGCTGATCTTGCCCATCTCGCCATCGCTGCAGATGTCGACGCCGACTTCGACCTGCTTGCGCACGATCTCGATCGTGGCATCGGCGATGATGCGTTCACTGTTGGCCGGCAGCGGATTATTGCCTTCGTGTGCGAACAGGACGTCGGTGACAGCCTGGGAACGGGGCAGGCTGCCGACATGCGTAGTGAGGATGCGGTCGGTACTACGCTTCATGACGGAACATGTTGTTGGACCGAAGATCGCCGCCCAGCCAGCGCTCAAGTTCGCTGTGTGCGTCCTTCAAGCGGATCGCGTTGATCTTGTCCGCATCCTGATGATCATGCGTAAACTCGCAGATCATGCCGTTTGGATCCTCGGCATACACGGATCGGCAGTAGCCGTGTTCCAGCACATACATCTTCGGCGCCGTGTAGCCGGCAGCGATCAGTCGCTGTTCGATGCCCGCCTGCGCTTCGGCGTCGACGTTTAGCGCGATGTGGTGAAACGGTGAGGGTGGAATCTTCGGCGAGAACAGGTCTGCGTCTTCCTCGTTGGCGAACTGGAAGAATGCCAGTGCCCCACCGTCACCAAGACTGAAGAAGCAATGGCAATAGGTGCGGTCCTTGCCAAACAGATGGTCCATCTCACACCAGGTCGCCACCAGCGGCAGTCCGATGATGTCCTCATAGAAATGACGCGTGGCCGCAAGGTCACGGGAGGTATATGCGGTGTGGTGCAGCCGCGAAGGCAGTTTTGCGTTGATGGCCATGCTGATTCCTCTCGAATGCGATCTGCAGATCTTAGCCGTGGCCCTGGAGCTCCGCACGCGCGATGCGGGCGCCCTCGACCATGGCATGCAACTTGGCGTCGGCAACTTCCCGCGGCAGGTATTTCATGCCGCAATCCGGTGCGACGATGATGTTTTCTGCCGCGACATAAGGCAGCGCGCGGCGGATGCGTTCGGCCACGATCTCCGGCGTCTCGATGGTCATGTCGGAGAGATCGATGACGCCGAGGATGATCTGCTTGCCCGGCAAACCTTTGAGCACGCTGCAGTCGAGTTTCGACTGCGCCGTCTCGATGGAAATCTGCTGACAGGAGCATTTCGACAGTTCGGTGAGGAACGAATAGCCCTCGGCGCCGGGGCGCGAGTGGATGATTGCCGCATAGCCGAAACAGATGTGCACGGCGGTCTTGCCGGTGATGCCTTCCAGGGCCGTGTTCAGCGCCTCGAGGCCGAACTGGCGCGCTTCTTCCGGCCGGGCCTGCATGTAGGGTTCGTCGATCTGCACGACATCCGCGCCCGCGGCGAACAGATCGCGGATTTCCTCGTTGACGGCCTTCGCGTAATCCATTGCCGCCTTCTCGCGGCTGCCACCGTAGTGATCGATCTGCGCCTGCTGCGCCATCGTGAACGGCCCAGGCACCGTGATCTTCACGCGACGGTTGGTGTTCGAAGTCAGGAACCGCACATCCTCGACCATCACGGCGTGCTTGCGGCGGATCTTGCCGGTGACACGCGGCACCGGATTGGGATGACCGCTGCGATCCAGCGCGGACCCGGGGTTGTCCATGTCCACGCCTTCCAGTGCCGTCGCGAAACGGTTGGAATAACTTTCGCGGCGGATTTCACCATCGCTGACGATGTCGAGGCCCGCGGCTTCCTGCGCGCGAATGGCGATCAAGGTGGCGTCGTTCCAGGCTTCTTCCAGGTACTGCTCGGGAATACGCCACAGCTCACGCGCACGCACGCGGGGCGGAAAACGTCCCGCCAGCTTGGCGCGATCGATCAGCCATTCGGGCTGCGGATAACTGCCGACGATGGTCGTTGGAAAAAGCATGCAGGAAACCCCTCTCTCTTATGTGCGCTCTGGCCATTTTGCGCCAGCGGCCAGCGCGGCGCGAATCTCGTTGCCGTGTTCATTGATCAGCGGCGCGGGGTCGACCGACGTGGCGCGCTGTCCGTCGAACTGTACGGGTGGGCGCACCTGCTGCTTCGCTGCATGCGGGTTGTCCACGGGAACCATCAGCCCCAGGTGCTTGACCTGCGGATCATCGACCACCGCATCGACCTTGTTGATCGGTGCGAACGGCACATCGTGCCGGCCCATGATCTCCACCCATTCGGCGAGTGGACGCTGGGAAAACAGGCCGTCCAGCTCGCGCCCAAGCTCCGTGTAGTGCTCGATGCGAAGCAGTCGCGTAGCGAAACGCGGGTCGGCGCCGAGCTGCGGCGCGTCGAGCGCTTTCAGCAGGCCCGTCCAGAATTTGTCCAGCGAGGAGAGATGAATGGCGACCAGGCCGCCATCGCCGGTGCGCAGGATATGCGCCTGCGCCAGTCGCGGGCGATCCGCGGATTTGGGGACGGTGCCTAGCGCGAAGTACGCAGTGAACGGCTCGATGGCGAAATGCGCCATCGCTTCGAGCATCGAAATCTCAACCACGCGGCCTTTGCCCGTGCGCGTGCGATCGAACAATGCGCCGAGCACGCCATACGCCGCATAGATGCCGGTGATGGCATCGGCAAGGGCGGGGCCCATGAACCGTGGCTGGTCCTCGTCGACCACCACACTCAGGAATCCGCTCAGCGCCTGGGCAACCGAGTCGTAGCTGGGGCGGTCGACATAAGGGCCACTGGTGCCGAAGCCGCTGATGGTGCAGTAGATCAGCTTCGGATTGAGCTGCTGCAGCCGGGTCGCGCCCGCACCCAGGCGGTCTGCAGTGCCAGGGCGGAAGTTCTGGATGAAGATATCCGCGTCCGCGATCAGCTGGTCGAACACCTTGCGGTCCGCATCCTGCTTCAGGTCGAGCGCGAGACTGCGTTTGTTGCGGTTGTAGGCCTGGAAGTGCGGCGAGTAGTTGCCGCCCTGGTAGGCGCGGTAAGGATCGCCATCCGGGCTCTCGATCTTGATGACGTCGGCACCCAGGTCCGCCAGCATCAGGCCGCAGCATGGGCCCGTGATGAACGTGCCCTGCTCGACGATGCGCACACCGCGCAGAACATCCAGTCCCTTCATGACTTCTCCGCCGTAAAACCCGGCGGTAGCACGCCGTCATAGCCCACCGCCTGCGAGGCCGCATGCGAGAGCACGAATCCAATCGGCTTCAACTGCTCTTCCAGCAGGTGGGCCACGAGGCTCGCGGTGCGCGCCAGAATGGGCACGCCCTTCAGTGCGCCGACCGGGAAACCGGCATCCAGCAGTACCGCGGGGATCGCCGCCGACACATTCATGACCAGCGACTTGCCAGTCAGTTCCGGCAACAGGTCCTGCACCATTCGCGCCGCTGCGCGGTGCTGGTCGCCGAGGCCGGCTTGGGTGGCCACTTCAAAGAGGCGCGTGGCGCGTGGGTCCTCGCCCTTGTGCAGCGGATGCCCATAGCCAGGGATCGGCCGCTTCGCGGCCCGCAGTTCAACCACCGCAGTGGTGGCGGACTCGCGCAGCGACTGGCTG
>JBDSGY010000200.1:0-7563 GCA_039918755.1 Steroidobacteraceae bacterium | reverse complement strand
CATGTTGCCCCGCAGGTAGTTCAGGGGAGACGTGGATCACATTTTGCAGAGTGCGCCCGGGCCTAGGATTCGCCCAGATATCAATCTCCGTGGAGTTCCGGATGAAGCGTTTTTCGCCCATTTCAGTTGTCTGCGTGGCCGTGCTGACGGCGCTGCCGGCTTTTGCCGATCCGCCATCGCATGCGCCGGCGTGGGGCTACCGCGACAAACATGAGAAACATGACAACGACGGGGACCGCACGGACAAGCATCACGGCCATCGCGGATATACCGGCACAGAATGGGATGACGATTACGGCGTTGGGTCAGGCCGCTGCAACACCGACGCTATTCTGACGGCAGTGGGTGCAGTGGGTGGCGCGGCCATCGGCAATCGAGTTGCGTCGCGGGAGAATCGAGTCGTGGCGACCATAGTTGGCGCTGTGATCGGCGGACTCATCGGCAACAAGGTGGGCGATGCAATCGATGACGGGGATCGTGGCTGCCTGGGTCACGCACTGGAAATTGCTCCGGTTCGCCGCGCGGTGGTGTGGACGAATTCCCGAACGCATGTGGAGCACTACATGCGGCCGGTAAGAGATCTGGACGGCGGCTGCCGCGAGTTCGAGTATCGCGAAGGTCCACGCGGCCGTTTGACGATGCTGACGGCGTGTCGCGCAGATGGGGGCGCGTGGCGAATTCGCCGCTGAGGCGAGAATTGGAACTGCGATTACCATCGCCGTTCGTCAAGCAGGCCGACATACAGCCGCGCTCGATCGCGGCTGGGCGATAGATTCAAAGCTCGGGCAACGGCTTCATCGCACGATAAACCGACATCTTTCCGATCGTTCGTCCCAGTACAGACGAGCACGTCAAACGCGGCGGCATGGATCAGGTGGTGAAGGTTGTACAACAGCAAGCGGCCCACTCGCTCCGGCCTGGGTCGGCGTTTCAAATGTGGCGGTTGCCCTGCGAAGATTCCCGGAAGATCGCTGGTCACCCAGAGGCCGCGGCCCTTCCACCCTGCCTAGGCGTCGTCGAAACGCCCTTCGACACCGTCGAAGCGGATCACCGCGCCAGGATAGGCAAACGCCCGTTGGTCCACAGCATCTCGATCGCGTCGCTGGCGAACTGCAGATGATGAGTCAGAAGGCGGGATTGTCGGCGGCGCGGATGCGCGCAAGGAACCAATGGCCTGCCTGCATGTGCCGTGCGGGCAAGAAAAAGGGGCGTGAATTTGCACTCACGCCCCGCGAGGCTGCAGTCGTTATGCTCAGTTGAAATTGCGCCTGAACGACAAGGTCAATTCGCGGCCTCGTGCCGGGGAACCGGTGCGATTGTCCGTGACGCTACGGTCGGCGGTGCTGCGCGCGGCACCGAGCTGGTACCAGTAGAACTTGTCCAGCAGGTTGTCGGCAGAGGCGGTCAAGTCCCACTTCCCATCTGGCGCCGAGTAAGTGACCTGGGCATTGACGACGCCATATCCCCCTACCTTGTTGTCGCTGCCCGGAAGCTGCGGCAGGTAGGCGATGCCATTGCTGCGACTGCCCTGGTAGAACCAGTCCAGTCGTGGCGTAAGCGATGCTTCTCCCATCACAAACCGGTATTGCGCTCCCAGGCTGCCCGACATCTTGGCCTGCACCTTGAAACTCGGATCGACATAAAGGTTGTTGGTCTGCACTCCGCTCGCGTTGTAGGTGGGCTTGGCTCCTGACTTGAAGTCGAAGAACGCGAGCGTTGCATTGATGTTGAGATTGTCGACCGGAGTCGCAGTCACCTCGAATTCAGCACCGCGATCCTTGCCTGCCGCACTGGCATAGCCAAACCAGGGCGAACCGGTCCTGTTGGCGGAGTTGCCCACCTCAGTGCCCACGGGGCACGTGCCCCCGGTGAGGCCGCGGAATATCGGACCCGGATCAGGATTTGAGGGGAAGTTGCACTGGTTGCCAGGCGACACTACGACGCGCGGGTCATAGTCGTCCTGGAATACCGCGATATTCACGCGCAACCGACGGTCAAGCAGGTCCAGCTTCGTGCCGATTTCATAGGAAATCAGCTTTTCGGCAGGCACGGTTTCCTTCTGCTGGCCTTGCGTGAAAGGTCGTGGTTGTGCGCCATCCGACCGGAATCCGGTAGCCGCCTGTGCATAGATCATTACCGACGGATTGATGCGGTAGTCGGTGCTGACCTTCCAGTCTGTATGGCTGGAGCCGTATGTGAGCGGCGTGTTGACCAGCAGGTAAGGGGAGTGATCAAACTGGTAGACCTTCTTCTCGTCCGTATAGCGCAGGCCTGCAGTCAGCGAGAATGCATCGGTGAAGTGATATCCGCCATGCACAAAGACAGACTTGCTCTTCGTCGAGAACCGATCGTTCTCGTTGAAGTTCGGCAATATCGCTGCGAAGGCCGGCAGGGTCACATAGCCGCCCAGGACCGACTTTGCATCGTAGTAGTACAGGCCCGATGTCCAGTCCAGTTTGTCGTTGAAGGCTTCGCCGGACAGGCGCGCCTCGATGGTCTTCTGCTTGTGGCCCTGCAGGTTGTAGGTGTGATTGAGGTCGATGGGCATCTGGTCGCCATCGCCCATCCAGTCGATTTGGTAGGTGCGATAGCTCGTGATCATGTTCAGCCGCACGTTTTCGTTGAATGCGTACTGGAGCTTGCCGGTCGACCCCCAGGCCGTGGAGTACTGTCCTGGTGGGAAAGACTTCCCGCCGATTGGATCCACCGGGTAGGCAAAGGTCGTAAACGGGTTGCCCGTCACGAAGCGGTCATCCTGGGTGAAGGTGATGCCGTACTTCGGGAACACCACGTTGTTGCTGTAGAGATTGTTGAAGAAGTTGGTTGCTGAATGGCGGGTCAGTTTCGAGTCTGGCTGGCCGTCGGCAAAGGACTTGGAATAGTCGCCCGACAGACTCATTTCCAGTGCCTCACTGGCAACGTAGCGCAGCATCACGCGACCGGCATCCAGGTGGGAGCCGCCGCGCTCGGCGATTTTGCAGTCGCCGGCCGTTTCGCGATTGGTCGGCACCAGGCTGGGAAACGAGCCCGCCAGCGCCGGTGTACCGTTCTTGATCATCTGGCAGCGGAAATCGAGCACGTCCTGATAGCCGTCGATCTGCTTCGAGACACCTGTGACGCGCATGAACAGCTTGTCGGTCAGGCCAAAGTCATAGCTGCCCCGCAGGTCGAGACGATTCGAGGTGCCATAGCCTACTTCGAGGGTGCCAGTGTCATCGCCGTGAGGTTCCTTGGAGATCAGGCGGATGGCGCCACCGAGACTGTTCTTGCCGAACAGCGTGCCCTGCGGGCCACGCAGCACCTCGACGCGCTCCAGATCGAGCAGATCGATTGCACCTCCGGTCAGCGATCCGAAGTAGACGTCATCAATGTAGACGCCGACGCCCGGATCCGTCGTGTAAATGAACTCCGTGGTCTGGACGCCGCGCATGCCGATGGCGGGTGCGGGGCCGGAGAAACTGCCCTGCGGCCGAATGCTGGCGTTTGGAATCACCAGGCCCAGGTCTTCAACATTTTCGATTCCCTGGTCTTCCAGCATCTCGCCTGTGACGGCGGTGATGGCCAGCGGCGTGTCCTGCAGGTTTTCGCTGCGGTACTGGGCCGTGACGACCACCTCCTGCAGCACGTTTTCATCCTGCCTTGCGGGTTCTGCTGACCAAACGGGCGCAGTTCCCAAGGCCATTGCAACAGCGACGGCTACGGTAGTCGTTTTCATGAAGTCCCCTGGTGATTGTTTGAGACTCCAGTCTTCTGCCAATCAGGTGTTGGCTTTGCTGGCTGCCTGCGAGCGTACTTGCCGAGTCAACACTGTTCAACCAATCTGGCAAAAGATAATGCTTGCCGCGGCTGTCAGTTGTGTCGGCACCACATACGTGACGCCCCACTTTCAACCTGCAGTTCATGCTGCCGGTGGATTCCCGAACTGGCAACAACGCAAGTAGTCAGCTAGACACTCGCCCCCGGCGGCTGCACCGCCGCCGCCGCCACGCTGTCGCGGCGGATGAGATACAACCCACTGGCAACGATGATTGTCGCGCCCAGCCACGTCATTGCATCCGGCAGCACGTGCCAGATCGCAAGATCCAGCACTACCACCCAGATCAGCCCCGCGTATTCCAGCGGCGCAATCTGGCTCGCCTCGCCCATCCGGAACGCATGCGTCAGCGCGATCTGCCCCAAGGCGCCGGTGAGACCGATCACCGCGACGATCCACAGGTGTTCGCGTTGCACCGGTTGCCATTCAAACGCCGCAATGCCACCTGCGAAGAAGGCCAGCAGCAACAGGAACCAGAACACCATCGCCTCGGGGCTGTCGCGCTGCGCCAGCTTGCGCACCGTAATCGCTGCGACCGTATAACACAGCGCCGCCGCGACGAGCACCAGGCCCGGCGTTGTCGCGATTCCGGCCATGCCCGGCCGCAGCACCACGAGCACACCGAGCAGTCCCACGACGATCGCGGCCCAGCGTCGCGGCCCCACCTTTTCTCCCAGCAGCGGCACCGCGAGGGCCGTGACCATCAGTGGAGACACGAACACGATGGCATAGGCCGTGGACAACGGCATCCGCGCCACGCCGAAAACGAAGCCCGCCATCACGCCGACGCCGAGCACGCCGCGCAGCAGATGCAGCGGCCAGTGCACTTGCAGCAGCGTATGCGCCCTGCCCCGCAGCAGAATCCACAGCAGCACCGGCGGCAGCGCCGCGACGCTGCGCAGAGTCGCGACCTGGAAGGGGGAGTAGCTGCTGGCGATCCACTTCATGCCCGCGTCCATGAGCGCGAACATGAACCCCGCGAGCAGCATCCACGCAGCAGCGGTGCTGGCGCGGTGCCTGTTCAGGGCCGGTATCCCTTTTGCGCCAGCGTGGAGAAGGGCCAGCCGGACACACTGGCTCGCACTTCCATCTGCACGTGTCGTTCGACGACGGGCCGCTGCGAACCGCCATCCGGTTCGCCCCAGACTATCGAAAGCCCGGTGCCCAAGGTGGCGTGGGATTCATCGACCACGGCAAGCGACACCCACGCGCCGTCGGGCGCAAGAAACGACGAGTAGGTGGACACACCGACCTGCCGGCCCTGCGCGTCGAGCACGCGGTCGTATGGGTAGCTTGCGTAATGGAAGGCCGGCATTTCCATGTAGCGCCCGTTCTGCCCGGGTGTCCCGAGGCTTCGATAGATGCGTGCCGCATCATCCGGATTCCACACCAGTGATACCTTGCGCCGATGGGGACCGCGGCTCAGCTGCTCGAGCGCCCCGCGTCCCACGAAATCGTGATCGAAGCGGATCAGCCGACCGTAGTCGATGTCCCAGGGTGTGTAGTAGTAATCCTCGATGCGGTCCGAGATGAAGCTGCCGCCGAGCGACGCAATGCCATCGAAGCTCTGCGCGGGCAACCATTCGCGATAGGCCCGCATGTCTTCACCTGAGTAGATGGCCGGCATCGGACAGGGCAGCCAGCCGGAATCAACGGCCGCACTGGCGTAAGCACGCGCACCGACCTGACGCAAACCGAACTCCTGCCCGGCTTCCAGGATGGCGGCTTTGACTTCCGGCCCCTGCTCCACCGGACCCCAGAACTCCAGCCCCGGTGCACCGCCCATGCCGTGACGCAGTGAGCGCAGACTGCGACCCGCGACCTTGAGCGCACCCATCTGGAAGAAGCGCGGCTGCTCGATCGCACCACCGTTGAGCTTCTCGAGCAGCGCCCAGGCCTTCGGCCCCTGGATCTCGAAACGAAACGTGCGGCGCGGCTTCGTGTTGTTTAGCGTGCGCTCGTCGCGATCGACCTTCACGTCGTAGCCGCCGGTTCGCGCCTGATACTCGATCCAGTTGGCAACCGTTGGCCGGCCGACGATGTTCACCAGTTGCTCGCCGAGCCCGAAGATGATCATGTCGCCGATCAGGTAGCCGGAGGGGGCGCAGGTGATGAGCTGCTTCGCCTTGTTGTCGCTGAAGCCCGTGAAGCTGTTTACGGCCAGCTCGGACACCAGACGGATCGCGTCCGGGCCTTCCAGGTAGAGATCGGTCATGTGATACGACTGGTCCATCAGCGCGACGCCTTCGCGCCAGGCCCGCTGCTCGTCGCGCCAGTTCGAATACTCGGCGGGAATCGGAAACGCGTAGGGTCCCGCCTGGGAGGATCGCAGCATCGGCAGAGGGCCGCCCGCCTGATCCATTTTCATCTGCAACGAGAACTTATCCATCGCCTGCGCCCTTGCCCGTGACGGGCGTTTGTCATTCATCGATGAACGCTAGCGCACCCACAGCCGCAGCGGTAGATTGTCCCGAAGCAACCGGGGTGGATCATGAAACGCGCAGCGGCACTATCGATCGCAATTTCATCATGTTTCATGGCCATCTTGGCCCTGGCAGCCGCACCTGGCGCACCCGCACCTGAAAGCGGCAGTTCGACCGCCGAGCGTCTGGGTCGCTGGCGCGCCGAGTTGCCACAAGGCACCGGTCGACACCGCGTGGTGCGCCTCATCGAGCCGGACTTCACCGAACACACGGTCTATCGCCCCGCAGACCTGCAGCGTGCCGGCAAATTGCCCATCGTTGCCTTTGCCAACGGCGCCTGCCGCAATACATCCACCGAGTACGCTGCCTTCCTGAGCGAACTGGCCTCCCATGGCTATCTGGTCATTGCTGTGGGGCGTGACGATCAGCCCTTCGACATGGGCCCCGATGCACCGAAAACGGCCAGTGACGGCCGCCTGCTGCAGGTGATGGACGAAAAGGTGGTTACCGCGGGCGTGGACTGGGCCATCGCCCGCAATGCGGATCGCAACAGCCCGTACTACCGGCATGTCCGGGCGGACCGCATCGCCTATATGGGTCATTCCTGCGGCGGGATGCAGGCGTTGACGGCGGGAGCCGATCCGCGCGCCACCACCACAGTGGTACTGAACAGTGGCTACTACCGCACGCCGCCGGCGAAACCACCTGGACCGCTGCCCGCTTACCGGCGCTGGTCAGAGCTGCACACGCCCACGCTGATCCTGACCGGCGGACCCAAGGATGTGGCTTACCGCATCGCCAAGGACAGCTATGAAGACGGCATCGCCGCGAAGCTGCCCATGTTTCTGGCCAGCCTGCCGACAGTTGCACACGGCGGCGCCTATGTGGTGCCCGACCCCGAGTGGTCGCGCGTGGTGGTGGCGTGGCTGGACTGGCAGCTGAAGGGCGACGGAAGGGCCCGCAAGCAGTTCACGGGCGCGCGCTGCGGCTTGTGCACCAACCCCACGTGGCAGGATGTGGCCGGCCACGGACTGAAGTAGCTTTACCGGTAGTTGGGGGAGGCGGCAGATGAGCAGAAAATCGGCATCCATGGCGCTGCTGCTGTGCATGGTTGGTGCAGCGGCGGCTGCACCTCCGGATCTCACCGGCATCTGGTCCATGCAGGCCGATGGCAAGGCCGCCGGTGTTCTCAATGGCGTCGGCGATTTCCAGAAGACAGCGCCCTTCACTCCGACGGCGCGGCGCAGGGTCGCCGAGTACAACGCGCTGGTGGACCCCACCGGCGAAACACCCGGTACGTACTGCGTGCAACACGGCATGCCGCTG
>JBDSGY010000199.1:0-4747 GCA_039918755.1 Steroidobacteraceae bacterium | reverse complement strand
CGACCTTTACCTGCGCGATGGCGCCGCCCGCTGCCGGGCGCGGGCGCTGCAGGTACATGCCAATCCTGCCAACTGGTTCACACTCGCGGAGCCTGTGGATCTGGCGCTGGGCGAGTTCGACGTGATCCTGATGCGCAAGGATCCGCCCTTCGACATGGAATTCATTTACACCACCTACATCCTCGAACGCGCCGAACTGGCGGGCGCGCTGGTGGTGAATCGTCCGCAGGGCCTGCGCGACATGAACGAGAAGGTCTACACGGCCTGGTTCCCGGACTTTTGCGCGCCAACCCTGGTCACGCGTGACATGCAGTCCATGGCCGAATTCGCACGCGAGTTCGGGCGCGTGGTGGTCAAACCGCTCGACGGCATGGGCGGCCGCTCCATCTTCGTGGTGGACCAGCACGACAAGAACCTGCGCGTGGTGTTCGAGACGCTGACCAATTACGGCGCGCGCTTTGCCATCGTGCAGAAATACCTGCCGGAGATCGTGAGCGGCGGTGATTCGCGCGTGCTCGTGATCGATGGCGTGCCAGCTCCTTATGCGCTGGCACGCATGCCCTCCGCCACCGACAACCGCGGCAATCTGGCCGCCGGCGCCACGGGCGTGGCACGACCACTGAATGACCGCGACCGCGAGCTCGTCGCCGGCATCGGTCCCGCACTGGCCGCCCGCGGCATGCTGTTCGTCGGACTCGATGTCATCGGTGGATGCGTGACTGAGATCAATGTGACCAGTCCCACCGGCGTGCGCGAGATCGACAAGCAGTTCGGCACTGACATTGCCGCCATGCTCATCGATGCCATCGACCGCCGGCTGGCGGCACGGCGCGGCTGATGCCTTCACTGGCAGAACCGCTGCCACTGCCGCCGCGGCTGTCGCGCCGCCGTTCCGACGGTCCCCAGGGGCGCATTGCGCGCGACCGGCTCATCACCATGCTGGTTCTGGCCGGCCTGCTGCATGGGCTGATCATCCTTGGCGTCTCGTTCACCACCCCGCCGGTGCGCGGCGATGGCGCCAACCGCGGGCTGGAAGTGCTGCTGGTTTCCGACGAGCTGCCGGAAGCACGCAGCAATGACAGCGCCACCTATCTGGCCCAGCGTACGCAGACCGGATCCGGCAATACGCGCGAACGCCTGCCCGCGAAGCTGCCGTCGGCAGCCCGGCCGGAAGCAGGTGCCGCGGCGAGCGAGGCGCAGCAGGCCGCCAAAGAGGAAGAACAGCTGCTGACCACCAGCAGCGTCACCCGCACCCGGGTGCACATGGTGCCGCTGCTTCCTGCGGAGGCCCTCGCGGCGCAGCAACCTGCCGCGGCGCAGCGAGCCGGCGACCAGGAACTGCGGCTGCGAGGCGAGGCCCGCGACGAACTCTACGTCACCGCCGACACCCGGGCGTCCCGCCTGGCGCCCTATCTCGACAGCTGGCGCCGCCGGGTGGAGCGCATCGGCACGGTGAACTATCCCACCGTGGCGCAGCGCCGCGGCATGGGCGGCAATCCGGTGGTCGAAGTGGCGCTGCAGAGCGACGGCAAGCTGAAGTCCGCGCGGATACTGCAGTCCAGCGGGCATCCGGAGATCGATGCCGCGGCGCTGGACATTCTGCGGCTGGCGAGTCCGTTCGATGCGTTTCCGGCGGAGCTGGCGCGGGACTACAGATCGCTGAGGTTTGCGTATGAGTGGCAGTTCGGGGACCAGGGGACCCCGTCCGGATTG
Organism: Steroidobacteraceae bacterium; assembly: GCA_039918755.1. Classification (GTDB taxonomy): domain Bacteria; phylum Pseudomonadota; class Gammaproteobacteria; order Steroidobacterales; family Steroidobacteraceae; genus ZC4RG30. The sequence continues at coordinate 3,034 of JBDSGY010000199.1, read as the reverse complement.
GTTACCATTCCTTGAGGGTTCACCTACGCGCCCCCATACTCGACCGCATGAGTAAAGACGGCTCATTGACCAATCAGCTGCTGGTGGCCATGCCGGGACTGGAAGATCCCCAGTTCGCCCAGACCGTGACGCTGATCTGCGAGCACGGTGACAAGGGCGCGCTGGGCATCGTGCTGAACAAGCCGCTGACCATGAAGCTCTCGGAAGTGCTGGCCCAGATGAAGCTGCCACCGGAAACCGAAACCATTGCCGAGCAGATCGTACTCAGTGGCGGTCCCGTGCATCAGGACCGCGGCTTCGTGCTGCACCGGCCGGGCGGCAGCTGGGAATCCACGCACAAGATCTCCGACAGCATCCAGGTGACCACCAGTCGTGATGTGCTGGCCGCCATGGCACGTGGCCAGGGCCCCGAGGATGCATTCATCGCCCTGGGCTATGCCCAGTGGGACGCGGGGCAACTGGAGCAGGAACTCAAGGACAATGCCTGGCTCACGCTGCCGGTCAGCGAGGCGGTTCTGTTCACTCTGCCTTATGAAGACCGCTGGTCGGCAGCCTGGCGCACGCTTGGGGTCGATGTCGCCTCGGTGGCGCCGAATGCCGGCCACGCCTGATCCAGCGGGTGAAGGCACGGGTAGTCCTGGGCTTTGATTTTGGCCTGAAGCGAATCGGACTTGCCGCCGGGGACACGATCACGTGCAGCGCCGCACCGCTGGCCACGGTAGCCCACCATGCCGGCGCACCCGACTGGCCCGCGATCCTTGCGCATGTAAAAGCGCTGGGTCCCGACCTGCTGGTGGTCGGTGCGCCATATAATGACGACGGTTCCCCCGGACGCATTGCCGGGCTGGCGGACGCCTTCGCGGCGCAGCTGGCCGAACGCTGCCGGCTCGAGGTTGCGCGTGTCGACGAACGATATTCATCGGCCGCCGCACAGAGCCTGCTGCGCGAGCAGCGCGCCTCGGGTCAGCGCCGCAGGGTGGTGCGCAAGGGCGATCTCGACAGCGCGGCGGCAGCGGTGATGCTGCAGAGCTGGCTCGAACACAATGAACAAGGGAGCAGAGGATTTTCATGACGCAACAGCGGCGCGCGGATGGCAGCCTCAGGCATCTGCTCACCCTGGAAGGACTGGCGCGCCCCGAACTCGAAGCACTGCTCGAGCGCGCACAGCATTTCGTGCGCCGCGCGGGCGAACCGGCGCCGCAGTCGACTGCCCTCGCCGGCGTGACGGTGGCCAACATGTTCACCGAGCCTTCAACGCGCACGCGCGTGTCGTTCGAGCTGGCGGCCAAGCGGCTGGGCGCCGACGTGGTGAACCTTGAAGTGCAGCTGTCTTCGCGCGTGAAGGGCGAAAGCATGCTCGATACCGTGTTCACGCTCGAAGCGCTGCATGTGGATGTGTTCGTGCTGCGCGATGCGGAAGTCGGCGTCCCGCAGATGGTGGCGGACTCGGTCGCGCCGCATGTGAGCGTGCTGTCCGCAGGCGAAGCGCATGTGTCGCATCCCACGCAGGGCCTGCTCGATGCGCTCACCGTGCTGCAGAAGAAAGGTCGCTGCGATGACCTATCCATCGCCATCGTCGGCGACATCCATCATTCGCGCGTGGCGCGCTCTGCCTGCCACGCCTTCCAGACACTGGGTGTGCGCGACCTGCGCATCATCGCGCCGGACGCACTGATGCCGGATGCCACGGAATTCAAAGGATGCGCGCGTTCCTCGAATATCGCGCAGGGCATCGCCGGCTGCGATGTGGTGATGATGCTGCGCATCCAGAAGGAACGATTCGCGAACACCGCCATCCCGGCCGGCGACGACTACTTCCGCGAATTCGGACTGACTGCAGGACGGCTCACCCGCGCCAAGCCCGATGCGATCGTCATGCATCCGCAGCCCATGAACCGGGGCGTCGAGATTGAATCGGCAGTGGCCGATGGGCCGCAGTCGGCCATCAGGCTGCAGGTGGCGAACGGCGTGGCCGTGCGCATGGCGGCGCTGGAAGTGCTCGCGGCGCCGCTGGCCGCGAGGCAGAGACGTTGAACATGAGCGCAGCCGCAGATCCGCAGCGCCACGCGCATCGCGGCACCATTTTCGTCGAGGACGCACGCATCCTGTCGCAGGAGAGCTTTCCCGGACAGCAGTTCGTACTGCGCCTGGCTGCGCCACTCTGCGCCGCGCGCGCCACTGCCGGCAGCTTTGCGCATGTGGCGGTGGATCCCTCGATCCCGATGCGCCGGCCGCTGTCCATCATGCGCGTGGATCGCGCCGCGGGCTGGATCGAGCTGCTGTACAAGATTCACGGTCATGGCCTGCAGAACCTGGCGGCACGCCGGGTGGGTGAAGTGGTGAACCTGCTCGGACCGATCGGCCAGGGCTTTGTCCCGCATAGGGACAAGCCGCGTGCACTGCTGATCGGTGGCGGTGTCGGGATTCCGCCAATGGTGTTTCTGGCGGAGACGCTTTGCGAACCGGGCAACGAAAGCTTCCAACCCTTCGCGATCCTCGGTTCCGAGCTGCCCTTCCCGTTCCGCGCGCGCCCTTCCACGATCATGGTCCCCGGCATGCCCGATGGCGTAATCGCCAGCATGCCGTTGCTCGAGGAATGGGGCGTGTGCAGTCGCCTGACCACCAAGTCGGGCTTCCCGGGGTGCTTTGACGGGTATGTCACCGATCTGGCGCGGCTGTGGCTGCGGCAGCTGGACGGCGCAACGCTTGCCCAGGTGGAGATTTTCACGTGCGGCCCAACGCCGATGCTGCGCGCTGTGGCGCAGCTGGCGCGCGAGTTCGACGTGGCCTGCCAGGTTTCGCTGGAGGAATACATGGCCTGTGCAGTGGGCGGTTGCGCCGGCTGCGTGGTCGAAGTGCAGACGGCTGCAGGCCCGGCCATGAAGCGGGTCTGCGTGGATGGTCCGGTGTTTGACGCGCGCACCGTATTCGCCGATAACGCCGCGTAATGGAAACTCAACGGGGATAGTGCACATGAAACAATTCAAGCTGATCGCCGCATCACTGGCACTCGCCAGTCTTGCCTTCTCCACCG
>JBDSGY010000198.1:0-7060 GCA_039918755.1 Steroidobacteraceae bacterium | reverse complement strand
ATGCCGTACTGCGGCCCGGTGGGACGCGTTGGTCCACCGGCCTGCGGATCGACATAGGTGTACTTGAAATCAAGCACGCTGAACGAGCCGTCGATCGACAGCCCGTCAGTGGGCCTGGCGACGATCTCCAGTTCCGCTCCCTTCATTTCCGCATTGCCAGCATTGGCCACCACGGCACAGGGCAGGCCTCCGCCATACTGCGGGCAGCTGAGCAACGTGAGCTGCAGGTCGTTGTAGTCACTGAAGAACACCGACGCGTTTACGCGCAGGCGTCGGTCCAGCAGGTCAGACTTCATGCCGACCTCGTACGACTTCAGCTTTTCCGGATTGAAAGGCACCGCCTGCGCCGGCGAGAAAGGTCGTGGTGAAACGCCACCCCCCTTGAAGCCGGTGGCAAACTGCGCATAGGTCATGAAGTCATCGTTCCACGCGTACTGCAGGTTGACGCGATAGTCGAAGTTGTCGCCGTCGTAATTGCGGGGATTGCCCGCTTCCAGCGCGCCGAGCGTGGGGTGCAGCGCACCGGCGTAGGTGCGTCGTATGAAGGAATAATCCTTGTGCTCGTCCGTGTAGCGCAGGCCGAGATTGGCGGAGAGCTGGTCCGTGAAGTGGTAAGAAAGGTGCGCGAAGGCGGCGCGCGTGTCGGCATTCACCGGATCATGGCCCTGGAACTGCGTGAGGCCGGTGCCTGAGTAGCGCAGGTCCTGTGTGGTGGCATAGACGGAGCGCTGGTCGAGATAGAATCCGCCCAGTGTGTATTCAAGGCGCTTGCCGAGCGCCGCACCGTTCAGGCGCACTTCCTGGCTAAACGAATGGAACGCGAGATCGCCGTAGCCCAGCGAGCTTGCCAGCGGTGACAGGTCGTTGTCGTTCGAGAAGAAGCTGTCGTAGGCACGGTAGGCGCTGATCGCCTTCAGTGACAGCGCGTCGGAGATCCGCCAGTCGGCATCGATCGCTGCGCCCCAGCCCGTGAAATGCGTGTTGATTGGCGGGCGCGTCTCGAGCATCGGTGTCGTGGTGAGCGGCGCGACGAGACGCGTGAACGTGCCACGCGGATTATAGAAGGTGGCGTAGTTGTAGAAGGACCCGCGCGGTGGCACGAACGCGGATATCGGCAGCGTCGTGCCCGCCACTGGCTGGATATTGGGATTGACGGTGGTCGTGCCCTGCACCAGCACCGACCCTGCCGGCGTGCGATTGTCATCGGTGAAGTCGATGGATCCCGAGATCTCGAGGTTGTCAGCGGCGGCCCAGCGCAGCTGTGCGCGCAAGGCGGTGTAGTCCACATCTCCCAGGGTGCCGACCACGCAATCGTCAAGCACCGGCGCGAGAATGGGCACACCACTGGCTGGAAAGGCGCAGCCGTAGTCGATGCGCTGCACATGTCCGCGCTGGCGCTTGCTCACGCCGGTCATCCGCATGAAAACGTTGTCGGCGAGAGCGAAGTCGCCGCTGGCGCGCAGGTCGATGCGATCGCGCGAACCATAAGTGCCGGAGATGGAACCGCCCTCGCCGGTCGGCTTGCGCGAATACAGTTTCACCGCACCGCCGATCGAATTCTTGCCAGCCAGCGTGCCTTGCGGACCCCGCAGGATTTCCACGCGCTCCAGGTCGAGCAGATCGAGGATGGAGCCGGTCAGCGTGGCGTAGTACACGTCGTCCACGTAGATGCCGACACCGGGCTCGAGCGCAGGATTGAAATCGAACTGACCGACGCCGCGGATCGAAGCACCCATCGCGGGACCGAAGGCCGCACCCTGCGGCTTCAGCGTCACGTTCGGCGCCTGATTGGTCACCTCTGCCAGGCTGGTCTGACTGCGCGCTTCCAGCAGGTCGCCGGAAATGGCGGTGATCGACAGCGGCGTGTCCTGCACGCTCTGTTCCCGGAACTGCGCGGTGACCACCACCTCTTCCAACGCATCAACATCGGCGGCCCAGGCGGATGAAACTACGCCCGTTCCTGCGAGAGTCATGGCCACAGCGGCACGGACGGTGACGATTCGACGATTGCACTTCATATAGGATCCCCCTTGATTTCAAGCACTTCTACGAGCGATTTCGGATAGAGAAAGAATATTCCCGGCGCGGGGAAACGTCTAGTGTCCAGCGAAAGCTACTTGCCAGAAGGAGGGAAGCAGCAAGCGCGTGCAGGGTGTTGCCCGCGTTCCGGAAGAACGCTCGGCGGTGCGTAGAATCCATTCGATGCATCCCCTGTTTCTGACACGTCGGCTGCTGCTTTTTGGGGTCTCTCGTGCCTGGCTGTGCTAGCCCGAGCGCTCGGCCCTCCGTGCATTGCGCGGCGCAGGGTCGCGGCGGCGCGCTATGCTTCCTTCATGAAAGCTAAGACCATGATCACGGCCGCCAGCATCTGCCTGGTGTCTTGTGCAACGGCAATGGCGCAGGCGCCTTCTCTCCAGGCCCGCTTCGATGCCGCGATAAGCAGCGACGACCAACTGGTGTGGATGAAGGACATGGCCAGCGCGCCCAACCATGTCGGCTCACCGCACAACAAGGCCAATGCCGAAGCGACGCTCGCGAAGTTCCGGAGCTGGGGTTGGGATGCACGCATCGAAACATTCATGGTGCTTTACCCGACGCCCCTCTCCACGTCGGTGTCGCTGGTGGCGCCGAAGAAGATCAAGCTCGGCGGCCAGGAGCCTGCGATTCCAGAGGATCCGACTTCCGGCGCCAAGGGCATGCTGCCGCCATATGTCGCTTTCCAGGGTGATGGCGATGTCACGGGCGATCTCGTCTACGTGAACTACGGGCTGCCCGATGATTACGAAGCGCTGCAACGGCGGGGCGTGGACGTCCGCGGCAAGATCGCCATCGCTCGTTATGGTGGCGGCTGGCGCGGCCTCAAACCGAAGCTTGCGCAGGAACATGGGGCGATCGGCTGCCTCATCTATTCCGATCCCGACCAGGACGGTTACCGCATCGGTGACCCTTATCCGAAAGGAGGCGCCCGACCGGATTCCGGCGTGCAGCGTGGCTCCGTCGCCGACATGACGCTGTATCCAGGCGATCCACTCACGCCGGGCGTGGGCGCCACTGCGGATGCGCCGCGGCTCAAGCGCGAAGACGCAAAGAGCGTCCTCAAGATTCCGGTGCTGCCCATCTCGTACGCCGATGCAGTGAAACTGCTTGGGTTTCTCGGGGGCCCGCTTGCCCCCGACAGTTTCAGCGGTGCATTGCCGCTGGCCTATCATCTTGGCGGCGACAACAAGACGCAGGTGCATCTCGCGGTCAAATCCGAATGGTCACTGAAGCCCGCGTACGACGTCATCGCCACGTTGAAGGGCGCGCAGTATCCGGACCAGTGGGTCGTGCGCGGCAATCATCACGACGCCTGGGTCATGGGCGCGGGAGATCCGCTCTCCGGCAACGTCGCCATGCTCTCGGAGGCCAAGGCGCTGGGACAGCTCTACCAGGGTGGTTGGCGCCCCAAGCGCAGCATCGTCTACACCAGCTGGGACGCCGAAGAGCCGATGCTGCTTGGCTCGACTGAATGGGCCGAAACCCATGCCGCGGAGCTCAAGGCCAAGGCGGTCATCTACATCAATACGGATGGCAACGGGCGCGGCTTCCTGTCCGCGCAGGGCAGTCATGACTATCAGCATCTGGTCAACGCAGTCGCTCGCGACGTCAAGGATCCGCAAACCGGCGCCACCGTTGCAGAACGGTTGAGGGCGCGCACGCGCGTCCAGGCTTTTGACGGGACCAGCAAGGTTGACGAGCGCGTGCTCAAGGCCGCCGAAGGGGATGGTGACCTGCCGATCGGCGCGCTCGGCTCGGGCTCGGACTATTCAAGCTTCCTGCAGCATCTCGGGATTCCCGCGCTCAATCTCGGCTACGGGGGTGAAGACGAGGGAGATGGCGTGTACCACTCCATCTACGACAGTTACCACCACGTGACCACCTTCGACGACCCTGGCCTGCAATACGGTGCGTTGCTGTCGAAGACCGTGGGGCGGCTGGTGCTCGCCATGGCAGACAGCGACACGCTGCCGCAGCGCTTCAGCGATTTTGCAGAGACGGTCGGCATCTACCTGGATGAAGTGAAGAAGCTGGTCGAAGATCGCCGCGGGCAGGATGAGAAGCGTGCCAAGCTGATGGCCGATGGTGCGTTTGCGCTTGCCAGCGATCCATTGAAGCCGATAGCGGCGGCTATCGACAAGGCGCCGACGCCGCACATCGCGCTCGCACCGCTGGAAAACGCCGTGGACAGGCTGGGGAAGGCAGCCAAAGCCTATGACGCTGCCTACGCGGGCAAGGGCGCTGCATTGGCGCCGGCAACCCGCGACAGACTCAACGCATTGCTGCGCGACATCGATCAGCTGTTGCTGGACGAACGAGGCCTGCCCGGGCGTCCCTGGTACCAGCATTTGATCTACGCGCCCGGCCGCTTCACGGGCTATGGCGCCAAGACGCTGCCGGGCGTGCGCGAGGCCATCGAAGAACGGCGTTTTGATGACGCCAATGTCTACGCGGCACGAACGGCGAGCGTGATCGAGGCTTATGCGGCGCGACTCGACCAGGCGCGCGCGCTGCTTGAAGGAAAATGAGGGCGCCCTCTCCGACATTGTGAGAGAGCGCCATAGCTATGGGACGCTGTTTGGCGGGGCAAGTTCACATCTTGCAGCCTGCGGGAAACAGCTACGGCTGGAACTCCGGCGTCATGTCCTTGCAAGGCTGCTTCTGGAACGGCACGTCCGAGAGATACATGACGTCGTAGCTCTCGTATGGAGCCGCCAGGTAAACCGGATCGGTGACCGAATAGTCGCGCCGCAGTGAAAACTTCTGCGGATCGAACGTGAAGCGCTCAACGATGTGCATCTGCTCACTGCTGAGCGTGGGCGGTGAAAGCACGCCCGCGGCAAACCCGACGGTATCGACCACCAGCGTGCTGCCCTCCCAGTGCCCGATCGAGTGGCCGGCGTAGGTCGGATTGATGCGGTCAGGGTGCTTGGCCATGCTGACATGGATCCGGCGATCGAAGTTGTACAGACCGTATGTGATGTCGATGACCTTCTCGCCGTTCGCCAGCGTCTTCTGCGCGAAACGGTTGATCGGCCAGTCCGCGGTCCAGTCCCGTATGAAGCTTGTAGGCTTGCAGGAATACCAGGGATTGTCCTTTGCTGGCCTGTTCTTGAAAGCGTCGGCCGCTTTCTGACCCTCGGCCGTGTACACGATCTTCGGCCGCGGCGGCTGCGTTGCCTGGACCTGCTGCAACGTGATCTTGCCGGCCGCGAATGCCGGCGACTGACTCTTCGGAATCATGGAGCCGTTGCCGCCGCTGGGCGGAACGGTGAGCACGAGCTGCTCCACGGCCCAGTCGCCACTGATGTTCGGTTGGCCATCGGCCAGGAGCAACGGGCGCTTCGACGTGTCGACCGCCTTGGTCTGGATCTGGTCGTTGCGATTCATCGTGGGCGCATCGCCGATCTTGAAGTTCTCGATGTAGCAGGCATTGGCGTCCGTGCGATGCGGGTGCCCCTCGATCTCGATGTGCGATTTCGGCTTGAACATGGCGGCGGACCAGCCAGAGCGCTTCAGCAGCGTTGCGGCACGCATCTCGCAGCGCAGGTGCACCTTCTTGCCCGCTTGATCGATCGCGTCGACCTCCATATAGGAGTGCGGATTGATGAAGTGCATCTCGGTGAGCGTCCCCGACCATTTCCGGTTCACGCTCATCTCGAACTGGCCGAAGCTATGATGGGCCAGCGCAGGTATGGCGAGCCCCACCATGGTCGCCGTCAGAATGGTGAACCGCACTGATTTGTGTGACATGAACTAGGCCCCCAGGCATCAATTATTCGTCTGGACCGAGTATAAGGGCACCCATCCTGCTTGGCGCCTGGATATCTCCCGCGACGACCCGGGGGTCCTGCCCTACTTCGGACTCCGAAGGACGGCACCCCTTCCCTTGTCCACCGGATGTCATCTGCCTGCACTGCGCTGGTGCCAGTCAGGTCATTGCTTGAGGCCGTGCTCCTCGATCAGCGCTGCATTCCGGGCACTGCTGCGCTGGAATGCCGGGCGCGCCTCGATACGCGCGACGTAATCGGTATACACCGGGCTGGGATCGATCATCTTGAACATCAGCAGGTAGCGCAGCGTGCCGCCCAGGACGGCATCCGCCATCGAGAACCGCTCGCCCAGCAGGTACGGCCCCTCGAGGAGCGCCAAGCGGGTGGCGGCAAGCATGTCTTCATAATTGCCCCAACCCACGGCGCGGGTATTGAACTCGCCGCCCGAGGCGCGGGCTGCAGCGGCGGGTTCCATGACGGACGGGGTGAAGAATGCCCAGCGCAGGTAGGTGCCGCGCGCCGGGTCGTCGAGTGCCGGGGCCAGTTGGCCGGCCGCGTAGCGGTCGCCCAGGTAAAGTGCTATCGCCGCGCTTTCGGTGATGACAGCCTTGCCGTCGGTGAGGATGGGCAGTTTGCCCATGGGGTTCAAAGCCAGCAGTTCCGGCGACTTGTGCGCGCCGCCCATGATGTCCACCCAACGCAACTCGTACTCGACGCCAACTTCCTCCAGCATCCACACGACATTGGCGGCGCGCGAGAACGGATGGTAGTAAAGAACTATTGCCACGCTTGTCTCCTTTGATGTTTACCGCATCTGCATGCGCGGACTCGCAACTATAACGCAGAGCCTTCACGACGGCTGATGCCATCAGGGTCTGGTGGTGGCCAAACAATATCCATGCCGACCACATCGACTACGATTTTCGCGAGGGCGGGCGCTACTACATCAGCATGAAGGGTCTCGAGGACGGTAGCGGTGAGTTGCAGAAGGACTGTATCCAGGGTTGGTCGGAGTCTTTTGACAAGCTGGAACGATTTCTGAGCGAAGGCAGTTAATCGTGGCCAGACGCTTGGGGCCACTCGCGGCTAGCAATCACCGCCGCTGGCTAGCTATCCTGCATATCACTCCAAATAGCACCAATACCCCACTTTCTGCGACTCGGGCCAGTCCCAAAAATCCTCTCTCAAGAGAACGTCCGTGAAATCCACGCTCGCGATTTTGCTCGCACTGACAGGAACCAGCTTGGCTG
>JBDSGY010000197.1:0-4126 GCA_039918755.1 Steroidobacteraceae bacterium | reverse complement strand
ATGCTGAACTGCGCGATGGTGGCGGGTTCCAGCCCGCGCTTCATCGCATAGGTCTGTGCACGTTCGGTGGTGCCCAGCTGTTCGGCGTAGAACGCGGCCGTCTTGCCCATCACGGCATAGAGATCATCGCTGACCGTTGGCGCCTGGCCCACGCCGCTTTGCTCGCGCGGCACCTCCACGCCGACGCGACCCACCAGCTCTTCCACCGCCTCCACAAAGGGCAGGTGGTCGTAATTCATCAGGAAGCTCAGGACCGTGCCACTGGCACCGCACCCGAAACAGTAATAGAACTGCTTGACCGGATTGACCCAGAAGGAGGGGGTCTTCTCACTGTGGAACGGGCAGCAGGCGCGGTATTCGCGGCCCGTCTTCTTCAGCGGCACGCGGGCGTTGATGATCTCCACGATGTCGGCACGGCCGACAAGGTCATCGATGAACGTCTTGGGGATCAAGCCTGCCATGGGACGCAAAGCGTACCTTGATACCATGCGGTGCGCCGCAGGATAGCGGCCAGGGGGAATGCGGGTGATCGACGAGCCAATGCTTTATCGCCGCCTGCGCTGGCGGCTGCTGCCATACCTGCTGCTGCTGTATGTGGTCGCGTGGTTCGACCGGGTCAACATCAGCTTCGCCGCCCTGCAGATGAACGCAGATCTGGGCTTCAGCAGCGCGGTCTATGGCCTGGGCGGCGGCATCTTCTTCCTGGGCTATGCGCTGTTCGAGGTGCCCAGCAACCTGATCCTGGCCCGGGTGGGCGCGCGGCGCTGGATCGCCCGCATCATGGTGACGTGGGGCCTGGTCTCGGTCGCGATGATGTTCGTCGAGGGCAAGTGGAGTTTCTACGCGCTGCGGTTCGCGCTGGGCGTCGCCGAGGCGGGGTTCCTGCCGGGAATCCTGTATTACCTGAGCCAGTGGTTCCCCAAGGCAGAACGCGCCCGCGCGGTGTCCTGGTTCATGCTGGGGATTCCGCTGTCGACGGTGTTCGGTGGTCCATTGGCGGGAATGCTGCTGGGACTGAATGGCTGGCATGGCCTCGCGGGCTGGCAGTGGCTGTTCGTGCTGGAAGGGATTCCCGCGGTGGTGCTCGGCGTGGTCACCTGGCTGTGGCTGCCGGATACGCCGCGCGATGTGCGCTGGCTCAACGCGGCCGAACAGGCGCATGTGGCAAAGCGCGTCGCCGATGAAGATGCGACGACCCGCGCGCGCAATGCCGGTGCCAACAGTCTCTATACCGCGCTCGTTCATCCTACGGTCTGGCTGCTGGCCTTCGTGCTGTTTGCCTGCCAATGCGGCAGCTACGGCCTGACACTGTGGATTCCGCAGATCGTCCGCGGACTGTCCGGGCAAAGCGATCTGGTCGTGGGCTTCGTCTCGGCGATTCCGTATATCGCCGCGACGCTGGCCATGCTGTATGTCGGCGCCAGTTCCGATCGCAGCGGCGAGCGCTTCATGCACGTGGCGCTGCCGAGTTTCATCGGCGCGGCGGGCTTCGCCGCCAGTGCGTTCCTGATCTCACCGGTGGCCGGAATGATGGCGCTGACCGTGGCGGCGATGGGCGATCTGTGCACGCGTGGTCCGTTCTGGGCGTTGCCGTCACGGTTTCTCTCCGGCAGCGCGCTTGCTGCAGGCATCGCGCTGATCAATACGGCGGGATCACTGGGCGGATTTGTGGGCCCCACGATGGTGGGCTATGTGCGGGAGGCGACCGGTGGGTTCGCCGGAGGTCTGCTCTTACTGGCGGCGCTGCTGGTGTGCGCGGGAATCGGAACGCTGCTGCTGCGCAAGGCGGCGCTGCTGCGCGAATAGTCCGCGCGGGCCGGTCAGCGCTTGTTGCGGCGGATGATGCTCAGGATGACGCCGGCGACGATCGCCAGCAGGATTGCGAGGAAGATGCCGCGTAATGCCATGGACAGCGCTCTATTAAGCGAGCCTGGCTTTCACGCGCGCACTGACCGCAGCCATGTCGGCCCGACCGGCGGCGGCAGACTTCACATGCGCCACCACCTTGCCCATGTCCTTCATCGACGCGGCGCCAGTGGCAGCAATCGCGGCAGCGATCAGGCCATCGACTTCGGCATCGGAGATCTGCGTGGGCTGATAGGCGGAAAGAATGGCGAGCTCCGCCTGTTCTTTAGCCACGAGATCGGCGCGACCGCCGGCCTCGAACTGCACGATGGATTCCTTTCTCTGCTTGACCATCTTCTCGATGACCGAGAGCACCTGCAGATCGTCGAGCACGATGCGCTCATCGACTTCGCGCTGCTTGATGGCCGCGGTGATCAGGCGCACCGTGGCGAGACGCTCTTTTTCACCAGAGCGCATCGCGGACTTCACGTCCTCGAGAATGCGCTCTTTAAGCGTCATGCTTAGAACGCGCGGGCGGGACGGGCTTCGCCGCCGCGGACATTGCGCTTGGCATGCCGCTTCACGGCAGCTGCCTTCTTGCGCTTACGCTCCTGCGTGGGCTTCTCGTAGAATTCACGACGACGCAGCTCGGCGAGCACGCCGGCCTTTTCGCAGGCACGCTTGAAGCGTCGCAGGGCGACGTCGAAGTATTCATTCTCACGGACTCGCACGCTCGGCATAACGACCAGACCTTGTTGGTGAGCTAAGTGGTTGTTTTTGAATGCCGTTCACGGCACCCGGAAACAGGGTGCGCGATTTTAAAGGCAAGAGGGGCGGGTGTCCATTGCGGATTCTGGGGATCGAATCTTCCTGTGACGAAAGCGCGGTGGCGGTGCTCGACGACGAGCGCGGCCTGCTGGCCCATGCAATCTTCAGCCAGGTGGACCTGCACCGGCTGTATGGCGGCGTTGTCCCCGAACTGGCCTCCCGGGACCACGTGCAGCGGCTTCTTCCCCTTATAAGACAAGCCCTTGCGAGCGCGGGGACAACGCCGGCCGAGCTTTCCGGGATCGCCTATACGGCAGGTCCCGGGCTGGTCGGCGCCTTGCTGACGGGGGCGGCTCTGGGCCACAGCATGGCCTACGCCCTGGGGATTCCAGCCGTCCCGATCCACCACCTCGAAGGCCATCTGATGGCGCCGCTGCTGGAAGATCGTCCTCCGCCTTTTCCCCATCTGGCGCTGCTGGTTTCCGGCGGGCACACCATGCTGATCGTGGTCCGCGGGCTGGGGGAGTACGAGCTGCTGGGCGAAACGCGGGACGACGCCGCGGGCGAAGCCTTCGACAAATCCGCCAAGTTGCTGGGCCTGCCTTATCCGGGCGGACCGGAGCTGGCGCGACTGGCGGAGCAGGGGCGCACCGGCGTGTTCGTGTTTCCGCGCCCGATGCTCGATCGCGCCGGATTCGAGTTCAGCTTCTCGGGCCTCAAGACTGCCGTGATGCTGGCCGTGCGCGAGCAGGTGCCCGATGCGCAGCGCCGCGCCGACATTGCACGCGGCGTGCAGGACGCCATCGTCGACACGCTGGCCGGCAAGACCGCGCGCGCGCTGGATGAAACATATCTCAAGCATCTGGTGGTGGCCGGTGGCGTCAGTGCCAACCGCGCGCTGCGCACCGCCCTGGAGCAGGCGGCGGCGAAGCGGGGCGCCGAGATTTACTTTCCGCGCTTCGAGTTCTGCACGGATAATGCGGCAATGATCGCGGTGGCGGGGCTCGCGCGCCTGCAGCAGGGCGGCGCTGTCACCAGTCTCGCGATCGAAGCACGCGCGCAGTGGCCGTTGATGGCATTGCGCGCGCCGGGCGTGGTCTAAGGGAATTTCATGTCGCAACCAACGGATACAGTGTTCTTGCGCGGTCTGGCCATCGAGACCGTCATCGGGTTCTTCGACTGGGAGCGTCACGTCAAGCAGACCGTGGTGCTCGATCTGGAAATTCCCGTCGACTGCGCGCGTGCCGCCAGCAGTGACAGCGTGAAGGACACCGTCGATTACAAGTCGATCTCCAAGCGCTGCATCAATTTCGTCAGCGAAGCGCAATTCCATCTGGTGGAAACGCTGGCCCACAACCTGGCGATGACGCTGCTCGCCGAATACGACATCGCGTGGATCAAGCTGTCGGTGAACAAGCCCGGCGCCATCCGTGGCTCGCGCGATGTGGGCGTGTCGATCGAGCGGCATCGGGCGTGACGCTCGCGTACGTGTCGGGGGGCAGCAACCTCGATG
>JBDSGY010000196.1:0-2515 GCA_039918755.1 Steroidobacteraceae bacterium | reverse complement strand
GCAGCAATGGATAGGTGCCGTAGATCGTGCGGCCGCGCACCGCGCCGCCGACGACGAACTGCAGCCCGCCCCAGGCGTGGTCCGAACCATCGCCGTTGGACGTGAGGGTGCGGGCGAAATCCGAATGCGTGAACAACGTGACGCTCTGTTCCATGCTCATCTCGGTGAGCGCATCGTAGAACGATTTGACTGCACTGCTGACACCGCCCAGCAGGCCGGGCTGGTCAGCCAGCAGGTCGTCGTGGGTATCGAAGCCACCCACGGAGACGAAAAAGATCTGGCGCGACATCGCCAGGCTGGAACGCACGGAGATCATCTTCGCGACCGTGCGCAGCTGTGTGGCGAGCGGCGACAAGGTCACCCCGGTATCCGGCAGCGCGGTGAAGGTGCGGCCTGCCGCCAACGCCGTATTCACCCGGTCCGCGTACTGCACCGCGCGCTGTTGCACGGAGGCATAGCTGCGCTCGTACGCCGTGTTGGAGCTCGAGGCCAGCGTGCCATTGACGATTGCATCGAAGGTCTGGCGGCGCGCGAGATTCACGCCCGTCGTGCCGAAGCCTGCAAACGTCGTGGCGCCGGTTGAACCCATGACGTAAGGACGTGCATTCAGGCCTGCCTGGAAATAGGTCTGGCCAGCCAGCGACACATTGAGTGGCAGCTGCTGATCAGCCGTCTGTGCCGCGAGCAGATCGGCCACCCGTCCACCCCAGCCGGATTTGAGCAGGCTGGCGCCGCGCAGCGAATGCCATTGGTCCTGCTGGTCATTGTGCGAGAAGAGCTGTGGTGGCAGATCCCAGCCCGCCGTCAGGTATTGCGCCTTCGTGGTGGGACGAATCAGCGGCCCCACGTTCGCGATCACCGCCGCCCGTTGCGATTCGAACAGGCTCTGCATGCCCGTCATGCTCGGATGCAGGCCGAAGGTCACACCGTTGAGGTTGGTGTTGAGCGCATTGATCGGCAACAGCGATGCCTGTGGAATCGCCAGGCCCGAACCCACGCCCGCCTCACCCCCGCGCGAAGTGGAGTAGGCGTTGTACTCGGCAGTGCTGGTGGGCACGACCATGTTCCAGCAGTCGTTGCCGCCGAACATGAACAGGCACACCAGCGCCTTGTAATCCGGAAATCCGCCCACGCCCACCGACTGGGCGTAGACCGTGCCGGAAGTGCGGCCGAAGGCGTAGGCAGCACCGCCTGCGGCAGCGGCTCTCAGGAATCTGCGGCGTTGGTTGTTCATCGTTGCAGCATGTATTCCGGTGAGATGGCGATGAAATAAACCGCATCGGCCACGCGCGTGTTGGCAGTGGTCGAGCGGTCCACCTGGGCGCGGACGAGCGTTGCGAGTTCCGGTGAAATGTTCGTGGCCCCGCCCAGCAGGCGTTCGGCCACACGATTCACGAGCAGCGTCGAATCGGCAGCGGTGCCGATCTCTTCGCTGGTGTCGATGAACATGTCGTCCACGTTCAGCGTGGGTGACTGCGTGATCGTGCGCGCCACCGCCTGGGTCCAGAAATAATTGGTGGCCTGCGTGTTCAGGAATTCCGTGGCGAGCTGCAGCTCGGGCGCCACCATGCCCTGGTTGGCAATCTCACCCGGCGGTGCATACGAGGGGCTGTAGAAATTGAACACCGATGGCGAGAGGCCCGGACCCTGGCCGAATACATTGCTCACGCCGCCGCTGAAGTTGCGCGCGACGCCCATCTTGCCGCTGGCCGAACGCGCGTCGTATGCACGCCAGAACTGCGTCAGTCGCAGCAGTGGCTCCTTCACCTTGCCCGGCGCCACCGGTGCGGTGCCCTGCCCCGCCGGCCGCGCCTCTGCATCCAGCAATATGGCGCGCACCACTGCCGCCAGATTGCCGCGGCGGCCCGTGCCGTCGTTGTTGAACACCGTGGCAATGCGGCGCACGTAAGCCGGTGACGGATTGCTGGTGACAAGCTTCTGGATCAGTTGCCGCGACACGAACGGTGCAACATTCGGATGATTGGCGATCGTGTCGAGCGCCATCTGCAGATCGGTTTCGCCGCTCTGGCCGGCGGGGAGCGTCACACCGCTCAGCAGTTTCTTGGTGCCAGTCTCATGCTGCGCGGCATAGAGCCGCATCGGCAGGATCTGGTTGTAACCCGGCACCGGCGCGATCTGCGGCCGCACGTTGGAAAACGTGCAGGCGGGATTGGTGGTCGGACAGGCCCACTTCCATCCCGTGAACACGCGGGCGAAGCCTTCGATGATGCTCTGGTCATACGTCGGGATCGGCTGCCCGCCCGCGTCGCGACGCACGCTGCCGTCGAGGTCCAGCTCAACCAGCCCGATCGACATGAGCTGCATCACTTCGCGCGCGTAGTTCTCGTCCGGGCGCAGGTTGGTGCCGGCCACGGCCTTCTGGTTGCCGAGCATCGAGAGATATACGCCCATCGCCGGATGCAGGGTCACGTCCTGCAGCAGCGTTCGATAGTCGCCCAGCGCATCGCGCGCCAGCAGGTCGTAGAAATCTGCGGTGGCACTGGGCAGGTTCTGC
>JBDSGY010000195.1:0-3937 GCA_039918755.1 Steroidobacteraceae bacterium | reverse complement strand
CAGCTACCTCGCTACTCGCATCGGCGTGCTGCACCTGCCGCCACTGCTGTTCGGCGGCGTGCGTTTCCTCGTGGCAGGGGCGCTGCTGCTGGGCATCGCGCTGTGGCGCGGTTTCAGGCCAGCGCAGCTGGCCGGGCAATGGCGACATATCCTGATCATGTCGCTGCTGGGCGTTGCGATCTGCAACGGGTTGAACGTGTGGGCCATGCAATGGCTGCCGTCGAACAAGACGGCGCTGCTGAATGCCTCGTCCGCGCTATGGATCGTTGTGTTCGGCATGTTCGGCCGACGCGCGCACCGTCCCACATGGCGCGCCGGGCTCGGCCTCGTGGTCGGCTTTGCCGGCACGGTGTTGCTGATGTGGCCGGCACCTCCGGGACCGACGGCGGCAGGCACGGGCACCGCGACCACGCTGCTGATTCCGCAGCTGGCCATTCTGCTCGCCTGCATCGTCTGGTCGCTGGGCACCATCTACATGCGCAACCACACGGTGCAGCTCGACCTGTTCGCGCTGATGGGACTGCAGATGTTCTGCGGCGGACTGTGGATGGTGCTGTTCGGTGCCGCGATCGGCGAACTGGCGCAATGGACCTGGTCGGGAACGGGCCTGGCCGCACTGGCCTATCTCATCGTGTTTTCCGCCTGCCTGGCGTACATGGCCTATGGCTGGCTGGCCCGGCATGCCACACCCGCACAGGTGGGCACGTACAGCTACGTCAATCCGGCGCTGGCGGCGATCGTCGGTTACGTGGTGCTGGACGAGCGCATGAACGCGCTGCAGTTCGTCGGCGCGGGCGTGATTGTCGCCGGCGTGCTGATGATCAACTGGCCGCGCGCCCGCGATCCTTGAACAGCAGCGAACCGATGATGCTGGTCAGGCTCACGATGAGCGCGCCCAGCACCGCAGCACCGAAGCCCGCGATGGTGAAGCCCGGCAGCATCCACGCCACCAGCGCCAGCACCAACCCGTTGATCACCAGCAGGAACAGGCCAAGCGAAAGTATCGTCGCCGGCAGCGTGAGGATGATCAGGATCGGCTTGACGATGGCATTGCACAGGCCGAGCAGCACGGCCGCCAGCACCAGCGTCAGCGGATCGACGATGGTGAGGCCGCTGACCAGCACCGTGGCCAGCCACAGTCCCAGGGCCGCAATCGTTGCGCGCAATACAAATGCCGTCATGTCGTACTCCTTGCCGCAGCCATGCGCTCGCGTTGCTCGACGAGCACCTTCAGTCGCGCCAGTGCCCGTTCGGTGGCAGCGCGTGCCTTCGAAAAATGTCCGCTCCATTCGATGCTGTCGGGCACACCGGAGCAGAGCAGCCGCACGACGGTGGTGTCCCCCTCGCCGTCGAGCAGGAAATCGTCCACCACCGCGCCATCGAACTCGGCCATGTCCGGCGGCAGCAAATAGATGAGGCGCAGCCGGCGCGGCGGTTCGAATACATCGATCATGGCCTCGCGCACGAAGCCGGGGGCCGGCGTGCCCGCCCAGTGGCCGCCCTGCCGTGGTTTGATCTTCGCATCGGTGCCCATCCACAGCGGCAGCAGCGACGGGCCGCACATGACCGTCCAGACGCGGTGCGGCTGGGCGGCAATGTCGATGCGATGCGCGTAGCCGCGCGTTTTCAGGACCATGCGGCTATTCTGCCAGTTACTGCTTCAATGCACAGATAAGGAAAACCGCCATGGCATGGGTACTGCTCGTCATCGTCCTGGCAATCTTCCAGTTCGTCTTCTTTGGCTTCGCCGTCGGTCGCGCCCGCGCCGCCCATGGCGTGCCCGCTCCGGCACAGAGCGGACACCCGGTCTTCGAACGCTATTTCCGTGTGCACATGAACACGCTCGAGCAGCTGGTGGCCTTCCTGCCGGCGGTCTGGCTGTTCTCCCAGTTCGTGGATGCCCACTGGGCGGCGGCACTGGGCGCCCTCTACCTGATCGGACGGATGATCTATTTCGTCAGTTACGTGAAGGATCCGAAGTCGCGCGGCCTGGGGTTCCTGCTCACGGCGCTGCCCACGTTCGTCATGCTGCTAGGCGTGGCCTGGCAGGCCCTGATGATGCTGCTGCTGAGCTACCGCACCTGATCAGCCCGGCACGGCCTTGCGGCGCAGCAGCATCACCAGCATCGGCAGCATCGATACCACGATGATGCCGATGGTCACGAAGCCGAAGTTGTTCCTGATCAGCGGGATGTTGCCGAAGAAATAGCCGGTCCACACGAACAGGTTCACCCACGCCACGCCACCCAGCACGTTGTATGACTGGAAGCGTCCGTAGTGCATGCGGCCGATGCCGGCCACGAACGGCGCAAAGGTGCGGATGATCGGCGCGAAGCGCGACAGCACCACCGTCATCGCCCCATGGCGCGTGAACCAGCCCTCGGTCTGCCTCAGGTATTCCAATTTGATGAACCGGTAGCGGCCGCTGAACGCATGCTGCCCGATGGAACGGCCAATGGAATAGTTGGCGGTATTGCCAAGGATCGCCGCCACGCTGAGCAGCAGCGCCAGCCACCACGGTGACAGCGTGCCGCCGGTGTCGATCGCGGCCAGCGCGCCCAGGCCGAACAGCAGCGAGTCACCTGGCAGGAAGGGCGTCACGACGAAGCCGGTCTCCGCGAAGATCACCAGGAACATCACGGCGTAGATCCAGGTGTCGAAGCGCGTCAGCAGTTCGACCAGGTGCCGGTCGAGATGCAGGATGAAATCGATGAGGAAATGCACCAGTTCCAAGCGCGTTGCTCCAGCAGCAGGACCTGCGACAGTCTAGCCGCCCACTTTGCGCTGATACAGCGTTGATTCGCTGTGGTCGTACCCGGCGAGGATCTTCTCCATCCGGCCCTGCGTGTCATCGTCCTCGACCAGGTTGATTCCCGCATCCAGCAGCTGCTGATGCAGGTCGGCGGAGATCGTGTCGTCGGAAGCGCTGATCTCGATCTCTTCGCCCTCCCCCTGACGGATTCTGGCGACGGACGCGTAAGCGGGCAGATCACGGATGGCGTCTGCGAACGGCGCGGGCCGCGCAATCGCAAAGCCCTGGCCATAGTCGACACCCAGCTGCGCGATGCGCAGCCGGATCTCATCGGTCTCCACGTACTCGGCCACGGTGGTCAGGTTCATGGACCGCGCCAGCTGCGCAATGGCCTGCACCATCGACTCGGCGCGCGGGTCCTTCAGGACATCGCGGACGAAACTGCCATCGATCTTCAGCATGTCGATCGGCAGCGCGCGCAGGTAAGCCAGCGACGACAGCCCGGTGCCAAAGTCATCCAGTGCGATGGTGCAGCCAAATTCACGCAGCCGTTTCATCACCACTTCCGCATGCGCCAGGTTGGCGATGGCGGCGCTTTCGGTGAGCTCGAAGCAGAATACCTTTGCGGCGATGCCGCTGCCGCGGATCTGTTCGATCACGAAATCGGCGAAGCCAGCTTCGCCCAGCGACTGGCCCGACACATTGATGGTGAACACCACCGGACAGTCGGTCAGCAACGCCGAGTGCGGCGCCAGCAGGCGCACGGCTTCCTGGATCACCCAGCGATCCACCGCCGGCATCAGCTGGTAGCGCACGGCGGCAGACATGAATCGTCCCGGCCCCACGGTCTCGCCGTTGTCATCGATCATGCGCAGCAGCAGCTCGAAATGCGGCGTCGCCGACTTGCTGCCCGGCATCGGCGCAATCAGCTGCGCATCCAGCCGCAGCCGGTTTTCGGCAATGGCTGCGCGCAGGGACGGCGCGATGTTCACGTCTTCATAGCGGCGCATGATGGAAACATCACTGGCCTGGTACAGCTCGACGCGATTGCGGCCGCGGTCCTTGGCCGCCTTGCAGGCGGTTTCGGCCACGGCCAGTGCATGGGGCAGGTCGACACGCGGATCGTTGATGGCCGCGACGCCAATGCTCACCGATGCGGCAAAGCTGGTATCGGCCGTGGCGCCG
>JBDSGY010000194.1:0-15730 GCA_039918755.1 Steroidobacteraceae bacterium | reverse complement strand
AAGCCATTCGGGCCGCTCTCGCATGGAGCGACGAGCATTTCGGCACCATGGCAACGACCTGCATCATCGATCCCGTGAATCTGGCGTCGATCCGCATTGCGGAGAAGCATGGGTATCGGGAGTTCGCGCGAGGCAACTTCAAGGGTGAGCAGGTGATTCAGTTCCGGCGCAGTCCCGCATGAGTACCGAAATTGAAGCACTGAAGCATTTCTTCGCAGCGATCAATCGCAACGACATGCAGGCCATCACCAGGGACTTTGATCCGCAGATCGTGCGCATCGAGCCTGAGGGCTTCCCTACCGCCGGAACCTATCGCGGCATCGAGGAAGTGCGGGAGCACGTCAGGAAGGGACGCGGGACCTGGGCCGAGGGTACCTGCGATCCCGAACAGTACCTGTCGAATGGGGACAAAGTCGTCGTCTATCTTCATGCACGAGTGCGTCTGCACGGCTCGAACGAATGGATCGGCGGACGATTCGCCGATGGCTTCGTCTTTCGCGATGGCAGGATCGTCCGCTATCTGTCTTTTGGAAAGCGCGCGGATGCGATCGAGTGGGCCGGCATCGAAGACCAGGCGGTTTAGTCGCGGCGTGTCTTCTAGCCGACGTCTGCCGGTCCTTTTATCGGCTCCACGACCACCAGGCGGGACCAGCCGCTTGCACCCTTTACCATGAAGTAGCCATTCACCGGCGGCTTCAGCAGCAGTGGCATGCCGCCGGGCGGCGACTGCATCTGCTTCGTGGAGGGATCAACGCGCCCCACCGTGGGCGCTCCATTGGGAATCAGCACGATGCCCAGCGCCGGACTGATGGACACCCACTCCTTGGCGGACACACCGGCAGGTCGGTCAGCCCCGTCTGCTGATGTCGCGACATAGGAGAGCGTAGCGATGGCGGCTATAGCCGCGCTGATGATCAGTCGCTTCATGATTGCTCCTTGCGGTCTGGGTTGTCAGGCTTCCGCGATGGCGGCGATGGAAATCTTCAATCCTGGCACGCGCACCGGTAGCTTCGCGCCCTGGCGGGCCGGTGGGTTTGAAGGGAACCACCTGAGCCATTCCTCGTTCATGCCTGCAAAGTCGTCCTCATCGGCCAGGATCACCGTGGCGCTGACGATCTTCTCCATCGAACTGCCGGCCTCTTCAAGGATGGCTCCTATGTTCGTCAGGCACTGTGCTGTCTGCTCCTGAATTGTCGTCCCCTTGATCACACCAGTCTGCGGGTCCATGGGTCCTGTGCCTGAGACGAACACCAGCCCCGCCGCCTTGACCGCCTGGCTGTAGGTGGCAGGCGGCTTACCTGCCTTTGGCGTGAACACGATCTTTCGAGCCATGTAGCCTCCCGGAGGATATTCATTTCCTGTGCGCGTCAAAGAAGTCGAAGATCTGCGCGATCACTGCTGGCTGAGCCCAGGCATCGGTGTGTGCGCCGCCAGGGACCGGCAGCCAGGTCGCATCGACGCCCTTTGCCTTGGCATGGTCGACCATCGCCCTGGACGCTTCGAAGTTCATCACGGTGTCCTTGTCGCCATGGATCACCAGCACGTGTACACCCTTGAGCTTCTCGTAAGGGAAGCTCGCATCCTCCAGCGGCGCCGCGCTCGGCGCAATGGCGGCCCAGCGACGCGGGTATTTCGCCGCGTACGCCCACACCGCACTGCCACCGGAGGAATTGCCCATCAGATACCTGCGCGCCGCAGGCACGTTGTATTCCTTCGCGATCAGGTCGCCAACGTAGAGCACGTCCTGCTCGACGCGCTGGAAGTCCTGCTCGGTCGGCGCCGCGGGCGCGGGATTGGCAGGAGGGGTTGCGTTGGGATTCGCAGGACGCGGGATCGTCACCATCTTGTACGGCACGTTCCAGCCGCCGACGCCGGTGGCATTGGCGTGATAGCCCGTTACCGCCACGACGATATAGCCGCGCGCCTCGGCGGTCCTGGCAAGCGTGGGCGCATCCATGGGCCGCTGGAACGGCGCGGCCGGCGACTGCGCAGCGCCGTGGGTGACGACCACCAGCGGCAGCTTCGCCTTCTTGTTCCAGTTCGTCGGTACGTAGAGGTGATACGCGATCTCCTCACCAGTGCCCGGGAATTTGTATGTCCGGCTCTGCTCGCCCGTGGACTGATACTGCGGGCTGGCTTTGTCCGGCGTGGGCGCGGCGGCGGATAGTCCTGCGAGCGCGAGACTGGCGACGGCTGTAGCAAGCGAAAGCTTCATATGTCCCCCTGGGTTTTTGGTTATTCCCGCACTATACGCGCCTGCCCGACACCACTCGAACAGTCAGGCAGCAACACGAGCGAGGGCGTTCTGATAGATCTCAAGATCGGCATCGGAGAAGCAACAGAATAGAACCTCTTCCAGCTCCGGCGCTGCGCTCAGGAACGTGTAGATGGCATCGATTGCCGTCGGCGCCGCAAGTTCAATGGGATAGCCGTAGACGCCAGTGCTGATGCTTGGAAACGCAATGGATCTCATGTTGTGCTCGGCTGCAATGGCCAGGGAATTGCGATAGCAGGAAGTAAGGACTTCGGCCTCCTTGTGTGCACCGCCTCGCCATACGGGACCCACCGTATGGATGATGAACCTCGCGGGAAGGCGGTAGCCTTTGGTGAGCTTGGCTTCACCGGGCTTGCAGCCACCCAGAAGGCGGCATTCGTGCATCAGACCCGGGCCGGCGGCACGATGGATCGCTCCATCAACACCACCGCCACCCAGCAGCGAGGAATTCGCGGCATTGACGATGGCATCCATTGCCAGCGTCGTGATGTTGGCTCTCGTGGCGTGAATCTGCAAAGGTGCCTCCGTCCCCGACTAACGCCCGGGTTCCAAGTCAGCGCGCGCGCCGGTAGTGCATGGCGACTGAGCCGTTGCGCAGCGGCTTTGCCGAGATCAACTCGAGCCGTCGCGTGCGAGGCAGCCCGCTCGCGTACAGGGTCGGGCCGTGGCCGGCGATCATGGGGTGGACAAGAAACTTGTACTCGTCGATCAGATCCAGCCGGTCCAGTCCGGTCGCGAGTTTGCCGCTACCGAGCAGCACGCCATCCGGGGTTGCGTCCTTGAGATTCTGCACGCTCGTGTACAGGTCGCCGGCGATGTGATGGCTGTTGGTCCATGGGAAGTTCTCTCGCGTCGAGGACACCACGTACTTCGGCTTGGCTTCCAGCTTGACCGCCCACTCCCGCAACGCCGGCTTTGCCTGCGCGTCACCGCGGGCGACCGCTGGCCAGTAGCCCTCCATCATCTCGTAGGTTACGCGGCCCCACAGCATCGCCCCGGCCTCGTCCATCAGCTGGGTGAAGAAGGCGTGTGTCTCGTCGTCGGCGATGCCTTCCTGGTGGTCGACGCAGCCATCCAGGGTGACGTTGATACTGAAGGTCAAGAGTCCCATGGTGTCCACCAAACCGAAGGAACCATCGGTTCCCGGTGCAACGAGAGGTCAGGCCGCATGCTCTGCGCTAATCATGACGCAATAGCCATCTGGATCGCGAAGCGCGAACTCCATAGTTCCGGTTGAAGGATTCATACTTGGTTCGAGCTCCAACGCTTGAACCAGTTCGCGAGCCCTGGCCAGTGCATTGGCGAAATCATCGAGCCGAAAGAACAAAAGGAGTCCATTTCCTGGAATAGCCGCATGCTGGCTGGCAAGTGAGGGGTGATCATGGTCTCCCCAGCTGTGGAGGCATACCAACACATTGCCGTGGTCGTCTGTGACCTGCCCGAAATAGTGATGCGCAGGCGGGTGCTCCGGAGCGCCCAGAAGCCTCTGATACCAGAGCGTACTCCGCGCCACATCGGCGACACCAAGGATTGTCCACAGACGGGTCACTGAGTTCTCACTGGCCTAACGCGCGCGCCGATCACCCGCTCCGTTTGCTGATCTTCTGCACGCGCCGGCGATATTCGGTCACGTTATCCCCCTCGATGCGGCTGGCCTGCGTGCCGTTGTTCGTGCCGACCTTGATGTCAGAACCGGTCACCGGTTTGGCCTCGACGCGGGTCTCGCGCTCGAACGCGTGCGACTTGTCCGTGTTGCGGTAGTAGCGATACAGCGCCCAGTACAAGCCGGCAGCGCCAGCCGGACCCAGTGCAAGCAAGGCAAGGCTGTTCTCGTCGCTCATGAGCTGTGGACCATTATCCAAAGTACGATGGATTCCAGGAATGTGCCCACGGTCAGCGCGGTGAGCAGCAGCTTCCACTGTTGCACGGGCACGCTGCCCATGGTCTCGCCGGTGCGCCCGTTCACGGCGATATAGTGAAGCAGGCCCGCGCCGGCATTCGGCTGTTGGTAAGAGTACAACCACACCGGCAGGTACATGGCGACCCAACGACTGCCGCGCACGTCGATGCCTTCCTGCTCCCACCTTACGCCGCGGCCGTAGCGGCTCACGGAGCCTTCGACCTGCGCGCGCGCGATCGATTGCAGCTGGTCGGCAAGGCGCGGCTGCAGCTTCGCGACGTCCAGGTCCCGCTTTTCCGATGAACACCCTCTCAGATACGAGGCGTTCCACTTCACCGCGTTCTTCGTGTCGAACGGCAGAATGGTGTTGATGATGTTGTTCGTGTTGGCGTTCGTGTCCAGATTCCCGCGGTCGCGCGAGGACTCCAGCGGCAGGTCATCCACCGTGAAATCCACGTGGCGCTCGATCTGGTACACGTCGGCGTCATAGTACGTCTTGCGGTTGTTGCCCTCGCCCCGGGTATAGCTGCGAGTCTGGATTTCGCCTTTGCCGGCCACATCGGCACTCGCACGGGCGTCCACAATCATGTACGGCAGGTACACCGCACTGACGTTCTCGGGCGTGAACTGCTCCTTGAACTGCTTCAGCGCGAACATGCGGCGCTTGTGCACAAACTGCCGGATGCGAGCCACCGCGTCTTCCTTCAGGATGTGGAATGGCAACACGGCGTCCGGCACAGCACCGTTCGGCACCTGCTCGTTGACGCCGAATTCGTGCCGGCACCAATGGCAGCGCGCCGTCATCTGGCTCTGAGTGTTGATCGTTACTTCCGCTCCGCAGCCGGTGCACTTGAACGTGACCAGCACGGCGGCATCGGCGGCGATGTCACCCGCACCGGAGGCCATGCTCGTGCCTTCGAGTTGCTCGAGCCCCTCGCCGAACCCGAACAGTTCCTCGACGCGCTCTGCGCTCCACTCGGTGTGGCAGAAGGCACAGATGAGCAGGTCCGAGCCCGGCTTCTGGCGGATATCGCTGGCGCCGCACTTCGGGCAGCGATTGACGCCGTCTTTCAGTTCCGCGGCCGCCGTGTCGAGGGCGACCGGATCGGCCGCCTGCAGTTCGTCGCGGATCGGCGGCGGCAAGGTGGACGGGTCGACGCCGAATTCGCCGGGTCGGGGCGGAACATCCTGCGGCGACCCCGGGCCCGTGTAACCCGGCGGCTTGTTCGCATCCGACATCGATCGGCGCCTAGAGTCCCAGCGCCTTGGCCTTCAGCGCGTCATAGTCGCCTTGCGTAATCAAACCAAGGTCCAGCATCTCTTTGGCCTTCTTCAGCTTCGCGACCGGATCGTCGGCCGCCGGTGCCACGGGTTGCTGCATACCCGCCACACCCATCATGCCGGTGGCCATGCCCACGCCCACCAGGCCCGCAGCGCCACCGTGTTCGCCGGCCGACTGGATGCCTTGTGCAACGCTGGCTTGCAGGTTGGAATTGCCGCGTGATCCGGCCAGCGCATCGGCGCGCTGCACGGTCTTCAGCAGTTCCCTCGTGTTCGCGTCGTACTCGATGGAAACAATGGCCACCTTGACGATCGCAAGGCCGCGATCCGAGCGCCACTGGTAGGCGTCTTCCACCGCCTGCGACAGGCTCTTCGCGAAGCCGATCGAATCCTGCTGCAGCTTCGTGATGCGATTGCCCTTTCCAGGGTCGTTCGTGTAGAGGCTGAACGCCGGCGCCAGCGAACCCACAACCTCGTTGAAAAGCTGACCGGCGGCCGCGTTGTCCATGTCCGTGAAGTCGAACACCGCACCCGGCTGCAGATAGGCCGCAGGGACGAAGTTCTTCACGAACAGGATGGGATCGACGATCTTCAGGGTGTAGGAACCGCGCGTCACCGCGCCAACCTGCGTACTGAGGAAGCCGTCGTCCCAGTAGATCTCCGACTGCGTCCCGAAGCGGTTGTCGGCGAGCTCCTTGAGCGAAACGAAGTAAGCCGCCTGCTGCGACCCCGGCTGGCCGCCGAACTTGAAGCGCCCCCAGCTCTGCTTGATGAGCGCGCCCATGCCCGCATCGGCGAAGATGGATTTGGAATTGAGGTCGTCGGATTGCCAGATATAGCCTCCCGGTACGGAGGCAAAGCCGGTGATCGCGCCATCCTGGAAGAGAAGCAACCCATAACCTTCCGGAACGACGATCTTCGAGCCGTTCGTGATGATGTTCGTGGAACCCTTCGTGTTCGACCCGCGCCCGGCATTCGCGCCCTGCGGCACTGCCGCGAACAATGCCGCGGTCCCCGGTAGCCCCGCAGGTACCGTGTAGAAGTCCTTCCACTGATCGGCAAGGGTGCTGCCGATCGAACCCGACACTGCTTGAATCAGACCCATGACATGCCTCGCGTTCGGGGCCGGACGGATTGGCCGGCTGAAGTGAAACTATACGCCGCCGTCTGAGCGGCTGGTGGGCCAACTGACGCCTGCGTGCGCGGGCGCGACGTGCGGCAAATGGCAGGAGATACCACAGGGAGCGAAGGCGAAGTCTTGTGACGGATGCGATCATCCCGCTGCAACGAGACGTTAGACCTTGCTGCGTTCGCGCTTGGCATACCCATTCAAACGAAGTCGTGGCATCGCAGCAAACACCAGTAGCATGGCGACGTAAACGGAGCCCGATATCTTGTCTCTGCTCGCAACGAATTCGGAGAGTGTTCTGTCCTGAAGCAAGGTCGCAAGAATCAGCTCCGCTGCTATAGAGAAGACCAGGGCGAGCAGACCTGTGGTGAGGGCCTTGCGTGGCGTTCGGACACCAGGAGTTCGGCGAAGAACATATCCGGCCCCCAAGTAGATCACTACTGCCATGAGGGGCATCTCTGCAAGTTCGGCCCAACGCTCCCCGATGCGGGGAACAAGAAACGGAACTCGAACAACGCCAAGAATGAAGCCAGCACCGAGAACGATCGCAAAGTAGATAACACTTGCCTGTATGGTCTTTTGCACCGTTACGTACTGCAACTATGGTGAGTGCGAGGCCTGACGCCCGAGGTCAGCGGGCGTTAGATGAGGGGTTGAAGTGAGCACTTTATCCATCACGGTCCTGCTGCAACGAGATGTCAGGCCCCACACACAATTGCCTGTGAAAAGCTTTTGATAGAGTCGATTGCATCTACCCATGGCAGCTTGTACTCGCAGAAAACGTTAGCTCTAGGCATCAACTCAGCATTCAAGGCCGCAGTGCCCAGATACAGCATGGCGAAACCTGGATAGAATTCAGGATTGGTATTGAAGATGGGAGTGCCACAAACGGCACAGAAATGCTTCATGGCCCGCTCCGTGGCCTGATATTTTCGTAGCGACGCCTCCCCTTCTATGACAAGGCTTACCTGGTGCACCACAACGTATGAGTTGAAGGCGCTCCCAGAAATGCTTCGGCACAAGCCGCAGTGGCAATTGACGACAGAAAGCGGCTCACCCTTGACTAGGTAGCGCACAGCGCCGCAGTGACATGATCCTTGAAGCAAATGCAAGGAAGCTCCCTAGACTGGGGCTAACGCCCGAGTTCAGCGGGCGGACGATGACGTATAGAGGTGAGCACTTTATCGTTCCCGGTCCCGCTGCAACGAGATGTTAGAGCGCAACACGTACCAGATAACCCCCACGATCCCAGACCCAATGCAGAAGAGATGCAGCGCTCCGAGCGGCACAACGCGATAGAGGCCGTTGTGATTCGAGAATGGCGCCAGTGGCGTGATGTCGCTGTGCATTACGCTATCGAATAGCACATGCGACCAGGCACCTACAAGAGATCCAAGCAGAACCGCCATGACGCTGAGACGGCGCCAGCTAAGCACGGGCCATGCAGGCAATCTAAGTGCCAGCCACCGACACGGAAGAAATGACAGCACAACCACCGCCGCCGCGAGACTGGAACCGACGTACGTATGGAGGAACGCGTGAATACGTGGCTGATCGGTGATCATGTTGTAGAGCGACTCGACATCTATGAGCACGTTCGTCGCCGCGAAAGAAAGGAAGCTGACCTTGCTGCGCGAGGCCACCGCAATGAGAGCGCCCGGGCCGAAGTGAAATGGCGTGACTGGCAAGGTGCCTAACCTGCGCTCTAACTTGTTTTCGCAGTGCAGGTCACGGCCGGTAACCGTGGTGAATATCCAAATAACCCGCCATTTTGGTTAATAACCTGGGTGCTCAGCTGCGAATGCGATGATTGGAATCAAAGCCTTATGCTCCACGACTGGCGCCATGTATACACATAACCGCACGAGCACCACTTCGCCCGGATTCAAAAGGCCGCGAATGCAGCCGCTGCAGGAACTGAGGCCCCGCTAGCGCGCCGGAGCCCCGCCTGGATCCTTGCAGCGATAAGGCGAATACGCGATGTCCGCCGGCAGCACAACGTCCGTGCCACGCCAGACATCCTCGAAATACTCGGGATCCATGGCTTCAAAGCGGCGCGTGAGTTTGCGGGTGGCGGCGTCGAATTCAAAGCGTTCCGTGATCCGCAGCTTGGAGCCGTGCAGGATGCGCGAGTCGGCGTTCAACACACCAGGCAGGAAGTTCGTGGTCTCGACGACGAGCGCATCGCCATCCCAGTGGCCAATCGAATACCCGGCGCGCGTGGGCTTTGCACTGACTGGCACAGTGCTGTGATCCAGACGGATGGTGCGTGCCAGATCCATGTGCCCGTACTGCATCGTGATGCGCGTCGGGGATTGCGTGATGTGATTGGTCACGCTGTCGAACGTCCAGTCGAACAGGATGCCGGTGGGTTCGCAGCGCAGGCGCGGGTTGTCGCGCGTCGCGGGGTTGAAGTTCTCGAGCGCCTTGCGACCAGTCGCGGTGAGCTTCACCGGAATCGGGCGATCCCAGGCCGCACGAATCGGGTCGGCGGCCAGTGATGCCGCGGAACCGCGCGCGCCTGGGAACGAGGGTCCGGTCGGTACTTCGCCGGGCTTCATTTTCGCGGCTTCGGAAAGTGGCACGAGCGTGCCGAGCTGGCCGCGCGGATCGCTCATCACCCGCTGCTCGGCGGCCCAGTCGCCGGCGAGATTCGGGTGGCCGTCCGTGGTGCGTGCCGGCGGTGCCGCGGCGGGTTTCGGCTGCTGCGCGGACAGCATCTTGCGCTGCCCATAGCGGTCCATGCTGCTGCCATCGGCAAAGCTGATCGTCGACAGATAGCACTGGCGTGGCTTGGTCCGCTCCGGCGAGCCAGTGACGGTGATCACGCTGCCGGGCTTGAACATCTCCGCGGTCCAGCCCGAACGGCGCAGCGAGAACGCGGAACGCATTTCGCAGGACCAGGCTTGCGGCTTGCCGCTGGCGTCCTTTGCCTCCAGGTGTATCCAGGCATGCGGATTCAGGAACTCGAGACGGGTGATGGGACCGGTGACGGTTACGTCCTTGTTGAGATCCCAGTTCGAGATGCCGTGGTGGGCTGCCGCGGGCAGCATCACGACCAGCATGGTGGGCAACAGGATGGCTTTGAAATTCCGCATGGCTCACCCTCATCCGCCTGTTGGGCGGCTAACCGAAATGCAGACGCACCGGCAGTGTCGCCGGCCCGTGTCCGATCGTCGTCATCCATGGCTCGGGCACGCCGGCGGTCTCGATGCGCGTGACCGATTCCGTCACGGCACCGAGCAGGGCTTCCGCCTCCAGCAATGCGAGCACGCGGCCGACACAGGCATGCACTCCGAAGCCAAAGCCCAGGTGGCCGGCGTTCTTGCGCTGCACATTGAAGCGGTATGGATCTTCCCAGCGCCGCGGATCGCGGTTGGCGGCGGCGAACATCAGGCCGCAGCGCGTGCCCTTCGGAATCACGTAGTCCTCGACCTCGACGTCGCGCGTTGCGATGCGTCCGGCCATGCGCGAGGGCGAGTCCCAGCGCAGGCTTTCCTCGAAGGCGGCCTTGGTGAGCGTGGGATCAGCCTTCACCTTGGCGAACTCCTCGGGAAACTCACTGAAGGCGCGCAGCGTATTGGCCAGCGTCAGCACGGTGGTGTCGGCAGCGGCGGAAAGCAGGATGCCAACGAGCAGCTCCGCCTCCGCGGCCGTGACCTCGCCGCGATCGGCGGCTTCATACATGGCCATGCCGAGACTGCCGTGGGCCAGGTTCTCTCGCTTGCACACTGCACCGGCCCAGGTGAGCACTTCGCCGCTGGTATCGCGCATGGCTTCCTGGAACAGTTCATTCATCGGGCCCATCGTGGCCCACACCATGTTGCCGAAGGCGTACATGTGCTGGCGGCCTTCCTGCGGCAGGCCGATGAGATCGGGCAGCACCTTGTAGACGAACTCCTGCGTGATGTCGTGCACCGCGTCGATGACCTCACCCTCGCGCGTGCGCAGCTGCGCCACGATGGCGCGCGCATCGGCGCGGAAAGCCTCGGCCATGCGATTCAGCGCCGCAGGCGAGAGCGCGTTCGAAACCACGTTGCGTACGCCCGTGTGCTTGGGCGGATCGTCCGTGAGCAGCAGTTCTGGACGCACCGAATTCGGATCGTGCCAGGGGCGGGACGTGGAAGAAAAGGTGCGCCAGTCCTTCAGCCCGGAGGACACGTGCTCGAAGCGAGCCAGCATCACCGCATCCTCACCGGGCAGACGCACCACGGGGGCGAACTCCCGCAACCGGTCATCCACTGCGTTGGCGTGGCGCACGGAGTCCCGGCTGAAGATGTCGGTGTCGAATTCCGGAATTGGCTTTGTCATGTTCAACCCGCGGCGGCAATGCCGCCATCCACGTGCAGGATCTCGCCGTTGATGAAGGACGCCTGGGCGCTGAGCAGGAATGCGCAGGCATCGGCATTGTCTTCCTCACGGCCGAGGCGCCGCAAAGGAATGGTGCGCGTGCGGCGCTCGTATTCGGCCTTGTCGTTGAGACCCAGTGCGCCCGGCGTTGGCACCGAACCCGGCGCGATGGCGTTCACGCGCACATTGCGCGGACCCAGTTCTGCGGACAGGACCTTGGTGAGCGTGACGATGGCGCCTTTCACGGCGCTGTAAGCGGCAGTGTTCGGAAAGCCCTTCTCGGCGACCGGCGAGGCCATGTTGATTAGCGCACCGCCACGAACCGGATCGTAATGCGCGAGCAATGCCTGCGCGCCCCACACGCTGCCGTTGATGCCGATGGCCGTCATGCGGGTCAGCGTTTCGTCACTGATCTGCTCGACGGGCTCGTACTTCAGCAGCATGGCATTGTTGACGACTGCGTCGATGCGGCCGCATTTGACCGCAAACGTGGCCGCAGCGGCCATGAACAGTTTGCGAACGGCGACGTCCACGACGAAGGCATATGCCTGGCCACCCTTGGCGCGGATCTCGTCGGCCACCGCCTCGCATTCCAGCAGCACCAGGTCCGCGACGGCAACGGTCGCGCCGCACGCCGCGAGCTTCAGCGCCATCGATTTGCCCAGGCCTCGGGCTGCGCCGGTGATGAACACGTTCTGGCCGGAAAGATCGGGAAATGCACTCATGTCAGACCTTCAGCTTCCATGCCTTGCCATCGGGCACGATGTGACCGGCACTGGGGTCGGCAAAATGACTGCCGATCACGAGGGTGCCACTGTTGTTGAAACGTTCGACGAAGCTGCGCCGCGTCTGCGCGGCCGCGGCTTTGTCCATGTCGAAGCGCCCCTCGTCCCCGGGCACTGCGATCTGGATCGGGTTGTGCATCAGGTCACCGGTGATCACTGCGCTTTCCCCGCGCGACTGGATCAGCACGCTGACATGCCCGGGCGTATGCCCCGGTGTCGGGATGAGCGACACCTCGTCCGTGAGCTGGAAGTCCGGGTCGATGAACTGCACCAGCCCTGCTTCGACCACCGGATCGATGGCATCCTTCAGGTGCTCCATGTGGTGGTAGCCATCGGTATCGCGCAGATGCTTCCAGTGCGCGAACTCCGTGCGACCGAAGAAATAGCGCGCGTGCGGGAAGGTGGGCACCCATTTGCCATCCACCTTGTGGGTGTTCCAGCCCACATGATCGAAGTGCAGGTGCGTGCACAGCACATCGGTGATGGACTCCTGCGGAAAGCCGGCCACTTTGAGGTCTTCCAGGAAGGTGGTCTGCATGTTGGTGAATACGTCGAACTCGCGCTGCCGGTCCATGCCGATGCAGGTGTCGATCATCACGTGGCGGCCGCGCGAGCGCAGCACGAAGCACTGGAAGGAGATGATCATCTTCCCTGCCGGCGTCGCGAAATGAGGCTGCAGCCACTTGAACTGCTGCACGTATTCGGGCGTGGCATTGGACAACAACATGGTGATGTCGTCTTCCCATGCATTCACCTCGACGATGCGGGCGATCTCCACGTCACCGACGCGCCAGTGCTTGATGTTCTCTGCAGCCATTGCTTGCCTCCGCTCCTGCGGCCGCGCTACTGCGCAGCCGGTCTGCCCAGAATCATGTCGACGGCTTTTTCCGCCACCATGACGACGGGCGCATTGGTGTTGCCGCCAATCACGCTGGGGAAGATCGATGCATCCACAACGCGTAACCCGGCCACTCCATGCACCTGCAGCTCCGGAGTCACGACGGCCGTGCTGTCGGTGCCCATCCTGCACGTTCCCACTGGATGATGCACCGTGGACGCGACGCGGCGCAGATAGGCGATGAGTTCCGCGTCCGTCGCAACAGCGGGGCCTGGCGCCACTTCGCGCGCATGGAACGGCTTGAAGGCATCGGAGGCGAGCAGCCGCCGCGCCAGTTTCAGCCCATGCAGCAGCGGCCGGATATCGTCCGGATCGCCGAGCAGGTTCGGATCCAGCAAGGGTGCCTGGCGCGGATCGAGGCTCGCGAGGCGGATGCGACCGCGGCTCTTCGGATACATGCCGACGCTGCTGATGGCAAAGCCATGGCCCAGCGGCAGCGGAAACAGGTTGCGGTTGCGGCGCGCGGGCTGGAACACGAGCTGCAGATCGGGGCGATCGGCGTCCGGGCCGGTGCGGATGAAGGCGGTGGATTCGAACAGGTTGCTGGCGAGCGGCCCGTCGCGGAAGGCCAGGTATTGCACGAGGTTCCACAGCGCGCGATGCGCGGTCTGGAACGACAGCCCGTAGGAAAGCGTATTGGATGTCTCCATCAGCACCGAAGCGGCGAGATGGTCGTGATAGTTGCCACCCACACCTGGCAGGTGCTGCTGCACGGCTATGCCGTGGCCGCGCAGTTCATCGGCATCGCCCACGCCCGACAGCATCAGGATCTGCGGGGACTGGATGGCGCCGGCGCACAGCAATGTCTCGCGGCGCGCGCGCAGGCGTCGCACGGCCACGTGCGGTTCCTTGCGCGATTCGATCTCCACACCCGAC
The DNA here is from genome assembly GCA_039918755.1 of Steroidobacteraceae bacterium. Taxonomy (GTDB): domain Bacteria; phylum Pseudomonadota; class Gammaproteobacteria; order Steroidobacterales; family Steroidobacteraceae; genus ZC4RG30. The sequence goes on along the minus strand of JBDSGY010000194.1, from coordinate 2,236 downwards.
GCGCGACCGTGCTCGATCAGCACGCGCGTGACGATGGTGTCGCTGAGCAGCGTGAGATTGGGACGCCTGAGCGCAGGCCGCAGGAAAGCGACGGCGGTGGAATCGCGACGGCCGCGGCGGATGGTGCCCTGGCGCAGGCCATAGCCTTCGGAACTCGCGCCGGTGAAATCCGCGCAGGGGGCATACCCACCCAGCGATTCGAAAGCCTTGAGAAACGCCTGGTTGAGTGGATTCGGCTTGCGGATGTGCCGCACGTTGATCGGCCCGTCATGCCCATGCTCGGGCGAATCCGGATAGCTCTCGTTGTGCTCCGAGCGCAGGAAATACGGCCGCACCTCGCACCAGCTCCAGCCCTTGTTGCCGGCGCTGGCCCAGTCGTCATAGTCCCGTGGCTGGCCGCGGAAATACGCCATGCCGTTGATCGAGCCCGAACCTCCGACCACATGACCGCGCGGCACGGGAATGCGGCGGCTGTCGAGATGCGGCTGCGGCTCGGTCCAGAAACCCCAGTTGAGTGACTTCGTGCCGATCGCGGCGCCGACCAGCGCCGGCACCTGGATGAACGGATGCGAGTCCCGCGGCCCGGCCTCGATGAGGCACACGCGCACGGTTGGGTCTTCGGTGAGCCGCGCGGCCAGCACGCAGCCCGCAGTGCCCGCCCCCACGATCACATAGTCGAATTCCTGCACGGGACTCGCCGCATTGTTCGCCGGGCCGCTCACTAGGCCGCCCTGGCCTGGCGGCGCGCCAGCACCCGCGGCGCGGTCTCACGCAGCATCATGGCGACGATGCCGGCGGCGATCGCAAGGCCAGCCACGATCCACAGCGGCGCGACCAGGCCGTATGCCACCGACGCCCGGCCGGCAATCGACGGTGCGAACACGCCGCCGATGATCTCGCTGGTGCCCATGGTGAGGCTGAGCGCCGTGGCCGTGAGGCCGGGCTTCACCACCTCCGATGGGATGGTGGCCATCGCCAGTGGAAACACGCCGGTGATCGACGCGCCCGCGGCAAACACCAGGTAGTAATGCCACATCGCGCTGCCATCCACCCACATGGCGCCGAGCGGCACGCAGACACCGAGCAACGACGCCACCACGGCCACCGGCTTGCGGCCGATGCGGTCGGACAGTCCCGGCACGATGAACGCAATCGCAATCGACGCGAGGCCGCTGCTCGCCATGATCCAGCGCCATTTCTCTGGCGCGATGCCCCGCGCGCCTTCGAGATAGAACGGCATGAACACGGCGAAAACGACAAGGTAGGCGACCAGCAGGATCGACAGCAGCGAACACACCAGAATATTGCGATCCGACAGCAATGCCAGCGCACCAGACAGCGTGGGCTTCGGATGCCGGTCCAGGTGGTGCGGCTCGCGCACCAACCACGCCAGCAGCAGCGCCATCACGAAGCCCGGTATCGCGACGAGCATGAAGGCATTGCGCCAGCCCACCGCCAGCGCGATGGCAACCACGACGATCGGGCCCAGGAAATTGGCGAGGAAGTTCGCGCCCACGTTCTGTGCGATGCCGTGCGCGAGACCGCGGCGCTCCGGCGACACATCGGCCGCGATCAGCGTCTGCGTGATCGGCATGATGCCGCCTTCGGCGATGCCCATCAGCATGCGCGCGGCCATCAGTGCCACGAAGCCGGTGGCAAAGCCAGAGAGCACCGATGCGCACGAGAACACCAGCGTGGCGATCACGAGGATGGTCTTGCGCCGCCCGAATCGATCCGAAATCGTGCCCATGAAAAGGCCCGCAATCGCCCACGCAAACGAGAACGCGGCGGCGATGTCACCGATCTGTGCCTGCGTCAGGTTCAGGTCCGGCTGGATGAACGTGCCGAGGAAGTTGAAGGCCTGGCGATCGAAGAACACGACGCCGAAATTCGCGCTCAGCAATGCGATCAGCAGCCACTGATATCTCTTGTCGCTGGCCATCTCCCCCCCTTTTTTTTCGATCTTGTTATTGTTGTTTCAGTGCCTGATGGTGCACAGCGCGCCGCCGTCCACTTCCCAGGCGGCGCCGGTCACGAAGCTCGCGGCGTCCGAAAGCAGGAAGGCGACCACCTCGCCCACTTCGGACGGCTGGCCGATGCGCTCCAGCGGCGCGATCTTGCCCAGCACGCGCTTGCCGAGCTCGACGTCGCCGTTGAACAGCGGCTTGAGCACCGACTCGAGCAGATGCGTGTCGATCACGCCCGGCATCACGCAGTTCACGCGGATACCCTTCGC
>JBDSGY010000193.1:0-5992 GCA_039918755.1 Steroidobacteraceae bacterium | reverse complement strand
CCGCTGGTCACGCTCGCGTTCTGGATCATCAAGATCCTGGCCACGACGTTTGGTGAGACCGCCGGCGACACGGTCAGCATGACCATGGACCTGGGCTATTTGGTTGGCACCGCGATCTTCGCCGCGTTGCTGGTGCTGCTGGTGGCCGCGCAGATGACAGCGCGGAAATTTCATCCCTGGCTGTACTGGGCCACCATCATCGCGTCGACCACGGCCGGCACGACGATGGCGGATTTCGCCACCCGCTCACTGGGCATCGGTTATCCCGGCGGGTCACTGCTGCTGCTGGGACTGGTGCTGGCGTCGCTGCTGCTGTGGCAACGCATGCTGGGTTCGGTGGCCGTGGCATCGGTGCATGAACCACGCGCCGAACTGTTCTACTGGATAACCATCACCTTCTCGCAGACGCTGGGCACTGCACTCGGCGACTGGGTGGCCGATGGGCCGTTGGGTTACCTCGGCGCGGCCGCGCTGTTTGGCGCGGTGCTGGCGCTGATTGCGCTGCTCTACTACCGCAGCCGGGTTAGTCACGTGCTGCTGTTCTGGTCGGCGTTCATCCTGACGCGACCGCTGGGTGCGACCATCGGAGATTTTCTCGACAAGCCGCTGGATGAAGGCGGACTGGCACTGGGCCGGGGCGCGGCTTCCGCCGTGCTGGCGGCGGCGATCGCCCTGCTGATCCTGCTGATTCCCCAGCGCGCCGCCCGGAAGTAGCGCCGGTCTGTAGACGCAGTCCACGGGATCGGGAATTTCGTTTGCAATGCGGCGGCGGGTAGAGCGAGGATCGGGCCGACATGATCAAACGCCCTTTCTTCGTTGCCACGGCAATGACTCTCCTGCTACTGCCCGTGATGGCGGCCGCCGCGCAGTCGAACACTCCGAAAAGCAGCACCAAGTCCTATCGCTGGGTCGATAGCCAGGGCGTAACCCATTACGGCGACCACGTGCCGCCGGAGTATTCGTCCCAGGGCAAATCAGAACTGAACAGCCAGGGTGTGCCGGTGCGCGAGTATCCGCGCCAGCTGTCGCCCGCCGAAGCAGTGGTTGCCCAGCAGAGCGCGAGCGACGAAGCCAGGCGCCGCCAGCACGACTCCTTCCTGCTGACCACTTATCTGCAGGTGTCAGATATCGAGCAACTGCGCGATGAGCGGCTGGCGCTGATCGAAGGACAGATGGAAATCGCCCGCGGTTCCATTGCCTCGAGCGACCAGCGCATGGTGACGCTGAAGACGCGGATGGCGAACTTCCAGCCCTATTCCAATTCGCCAAACGCGCGGCGGGTGCCGGACCAGCTGGCGGAAGAAGTGGTGCGCGCGATCAACGAACGCCGCGGGCTGCAGGCTGCGCTGATTTCGCGGGAGAAGGAAAAGACCGAGTTGCGGGATCAGTTCAACGCGGATATCGCGCGTTATCGCGAGCTGACCGCGCGCCCCGCGCGTTGACGCGGGGCGCTGATCATCACTTGACGCTGTAGCCCCGACCCGTGAGGCACGCCGTCATCGCGCGCAGGTAGTCAGCGCGATCATCCGGCTGGTACGTGTCTTCGATCGGGTCGTAGTGCGTCTCGTCGGCGGCCCAGCGATGACACTCGTAGCGATCATCCGACTGCTGCTGCTCGCTCTGGCCCTTGGCCGGATAGATGTACAGATCGTCATCCAGCGCCTGTTCATCCGAGCTTTCAACGGGATCGTCGTTGTACGGCGAGCGCGTCACAACATAGCCGCGACGGGCCGGCTCATACATGTAGTACGTATCATCGTAGTAGTAGTAGCGCGAGTTGCCGTAGTAGAAGCTGCTGCTGTAGCCAGGCAGCGACGAAACGAACAGGCCGTAAGGCACGCCGATCGAAATGTAGCTGCCGCCGTACGGGCGATACCACGAGCCGCCGTAGTTGTAGTACGAGCTGCCGTTCCAGTTGTAGTTGCGATAGCCGCGCGGCAGCTGCTGCACCACACGCGGACGGTTGCCGTTGTAGTAGTTGCCACCGTGATTGTTGTAGCCACGGGTCGTGGCGTCGCCGCGAACTCCGCCACCGTTAGGCGTGTACCCGTTGCGATCGCGCTGGATGCCACCCGGCACCTGCGCCTGCTGGGTTGGGGACTGACGGTAGCCCTGTGGGCCGCGGTCACGCTGCCCCTGCCTCTGCCTCTGCCCCTGTGCCTGTGCCTGTGCCTGTGCCTGTGCCTGGGGCGGGCGCGCACCACGCTCGGACTGCCCGTTCTGCCGCTGCGGAGCTGGCTGGGCTGCCTCTGCTGCAGGCTGCGACTGCTGCCGTGCCTCACGCCGCTCAAGCGCCTGATCGCGCGCGCCAGCGCCGGCCGCGAAAGTCGCCGCGGCAGAGCCGAAGGCGGCGATGCCCGTGACAAGGACCAGTGTTCTGCGAATGCTGTTGTTCATGATGACCTCACTTCACCGAATAACCGCGGCCTTCAAGGCACGCGGACATGGCACGCCGGAATTCGGCTGCTTCGCGTTCATAACGGCCAGCTCCACGCTGGTTGTACTGCTGTTCGATGCGCGCCGCCTGCTGCTTGTCTGCATCGGCGGCCGCCGCGCCGAGCACGCCGCCGGCCACTGCGCCAACCACTGCGCCGCCGCCCGCGTCACCACGGCCGGCGACTGCGGCACCGATGATGGCACCCACCACCGCCCCGGCACCGATGGACTGGCCGGCCGACTGGGCCGGCACCACGGTGGCACGTGTGTCACCGGGAGCGAGACGACGCGCGGGATCGAAGCGGGTGGTGCGCACCGACCAGTTGTGGCACTCATAGCGGTCGCGGTCCTGTTGGGCCGCGGACTGCCCCTGCTGGGGGTAAAAATAGACCTTGGTCATGTTGACCGGTGGCCCTGCCGGCACCGCCATGGGGCGCGGAGCAGGAGTCGTGGCGCATGCCGTCACCACGGCGGCGGCAACCAGCACGGAAAAAGTTTTCGTCTTCATGGGACGACAATCTACGCCGCCGCGATGAACCGTTCCTGAATGCCCCGCTGAGGGGGTTGCGGCCCGAAATTCCAGGCCACGGCCCCTATTTCGGCGTGATCCGCATCAACGAATCACCGGCGAATATGTACAACGCGCCGTCCGGCCCCTGCCGCACTTCGCGGATGCGGCGCTTCAGATCGGAGAGCAGCCGTTCTTCGGCAATGACGCGGTCGCCGTTGAGCACGAGGCGCACCAGCGCCTGCCCGGCCATGGCGCCAACGAAAAGATTGCCCTTCCATTGGGGAATCAGGTCGGCGGTGTAGAAGGCCATGCCGGAGGGAGCGATGGACGGCACCCAGTAGTAGATTGGCTCCTCGACGCCGGGCATCGAGGTCCTGCCGTTGCCGACCTTCACGTTCTTGCGGCCATCGGCCTGCCGCGCGTCGTACTGACGCCCGTACGAAACATCCGGCCAGCCATAATCCTTGCCGGGGCGGATGATGTTGATCTCGTCACCGCCCTGCGGGCCATGATCGACCACCCAAAGTTCGCCAGTCGCGGGATTGATCGCAGCGCCTTCGGGATCCTTCAGCCCATGCGCGAAGGTGAGCGCATCGACCGTGGCGCGGCTGAGCCAGGGATTGTCCTTCGGAATCGAACCATCCTTGTTCACGCGCAGCACGCGACCGGAAAAATTGCGGCGAATGTCGGGCTCCGCGGTGAAGTCATGTTCCATGCCGTCGAGCTTGGATTCATAGCGCCAGAAGCGGTCGGACCCGATGGCGAACAGCGTGCCGTCCGGCGCGAGCGCAATGCGACGCTCCGATCCTTCGGCGATGACGTCCACAGCCTCGAGGCTCTGGTCATCGGCACTGAGCCTGGCGCGCGCCACGCGTTCGATGCCGATCTTCATCACGCGCCGCTGTGCGAGCGGCACGCTCCAGACGTTTTCGTACAGTTCCGCCAGCGGGAACGTGCCGCCGGGCTCGCCCTTCAGCGGGGAGAAGTAGGCGAAATACAGCGTGCGGTTGCGCGCGAAGTCCGGATCGAGCACCACATCGTGCAGGCCTTCGGCGCCGACCTGCTTGATGTCCGGCAGTCCTTTCAACGGCGCGGACACCCTGCCGTCGGAGCGCGCGATGCGCATCTGTCCACCGGCGGTGATGAGGAAACGTCCATCAGGAAGAAATGCCAGCGACCATGCGCCGGTGAGGCCGCTGGCAATGGTCTCGGTCTTGAAAGCGGGTGATGGCTTCGCAGGCGCGGGCGCGTCGGTCTGGCCGGCAAAGGCGGGCGTAGGTTCCGGGCTCGCGGCCTGTGCTGCGGGAGTCGCCAATTGCGTGAGCGCGATGATGGCAACGCTGGATATCGTTGCGAGCCGCAGAGATGCCATCATGGTCCGCACCCTCCCGTTGTTGTTATGTGGCGCCTAGCTTCTTCCTGAATGGCCGAAACCGCCAGCACCGCGGTCGCTGCTGGCGAAATCGTCCACCACCGTTAGCGCAACCTGCGCCACCGGCACAATTATCAGCTGCGCGATGCGTTCGCCGGGCTGGATGGTGAAGCTGGCGCTGCCCCGATTCCAGCAGCTCACCATCAGCTGGCCCTGGTAGTCGGAATCGATCAGGCCGACCAGATTGCCCAGCACGATGCCGTGTTTGTGGCCAAGGCCCGAGCGAGGAAGTATCAGTGCGGCGAAGCCTGGGTCATCGATGTGGATTGCCATCCCCGTGGGAATCAGCGTGGTGGCGCCGGCTGCCAGCTCCAGCGGGGCATCGATCACCGCGCGCAGATCAAGGCCGGCAGATCCGGCGGTGGCATAGGCGGGAAGCGGCCATGTGCTGCCGATGCGTGCATCGAGCACGCGGACTTTCAGTTGCTGCATGCCGCGGATCTTAGCTTGCGGCGACGCGTTCGAGATATCGCGCAGCGATGAAGTCCAGCAGCCTGCCGGCCAGCACCGTCTTCGCGGCCGCGCCGAGCTCGAGCTTGCCGCCATCCGGCCACAGCAGCGTCAGCGCATTGTCTTCCTGCTCGAACACTTTCGTGTCACCGACTTCGTTGGCGGCGATCAGGTCGAGATCCTTGCGCTTGAGCTTGGCCAGCGCGTGCGCTTCCACATCGTTGGTTTCCGCCGCAAAGCCTACGGTGTAGGGACGATCGGCAAGCTGCGCGACGGTGTGCAGGATGTCGACCGTGCGTTCCATGCAGATGTCGAGTTTGTCGCTGGTCTTCTTGATCTTGCAGGTGGCCGGCGCGGCGGGCCGGTAGTCGGCCACTGCCGCGGTGCCGATGAAAATGTCGGCATCGACGACTTCCTGCATCACGGCGTCGTACATCTGCTGCGCGGTCTCCACGCAGATTCTGCGCACGCCCGTTGGTGCGCAGAGATTCACCGGCCCGCTGACCAGCACCACCTCGGCGCCGCGATCGCGGGCCGCCTGCGCCACGGCATAGCCCATCTTGCCGGAGCTGCGATTGCTGATGAAGCGCACGGGATCGATGCGCTCCCGCGTCGGGCCGGCAGTGATCAGGACCTTGTGACCTTTCAGCGGACCTGCGGCTGGAAGAATGCCGAATGCCGCCGCGGCGATATCGGCGGGTTCCATCATCCGGCCTTCGCCGGTTTCGCCGCAGGCCTGGCTGCCACTGTCGGGACCGAACACATGCACGCCACGGGCGCGCAGCTGCGTGATGTTGGCCTGGGTGGCGGCGTTGCTCCACATCAGGCGGTTCATGGCGGGCGCCACGGCCACCGGGGCGCTGCTGGCAAGACAGATGGTGCTGAGCAGGTTGTCCGCCATGCCATGCGTGAGGCGGGCGAGGAAATCCGCGGTGGCCGGCGCGACCAGGATCAGGTCTGCCCAGCGGGCGAGCTCGATATGGCTCATGGCGCGCTCGGCGGTTTCATCCCACAGGTCGCTGCGCACCTCGCGACCGGAAACTGCCTGAAAGGTCAGCGGTTGCACGAATTCGCGCGCACCGTCGGTCATCACCACCTGCACTTCCGCGCCACGTTCGATCAGGCGCCGCACGACATCGGGGCTCTTGTAAGCCGCGATGCCC
>JBDSGY010000192.1:0-7647 GCA_039918755.1 Steroidobacteraceae bacterium | reverse complement strand
CGGTTTGCTCTACTTCTCCACTGGCAACCCCAGCCCGGACTTCAATGGTTCAGTGCGCCCTGGCGACAATCTGTACACGGCCTCGATCGTTGCTGTTGAAGCGCGCACCGGCAAGTACCGCTGGCACTTCCAGCAGGTCCATCACGATATCTGGGATTACGATGCGCCGAATCCCGTGGTGCTGTTCGATGCAACGATCGATGGCGTGCCACGCAAGGGCCTGGCACAGGTGGGCAAGACCGGCTGGGCATACCTCCTGGATCGCGTCACCGGCGCGCCGCTGACCGGAATCGACGAGCGCGCCGTGCCGCAGGAGCCGCGCCAGGCAACCGCGGCGACACAGCCTTATCCGCGCGGCGATGCCATCGTCTCGCAACAGGTGGAGATCGCCCCGGAAGGCTATGAACTGGTCAATGGCGGCCGCATCTTCACACCGTTCTTTGGCGAGAAAGGTGTGATCGCGAGTCCCAGCCTGTACGGCGGCGCCAACTGGCCGCCGAGCTCCTATGATCCGGTGCGGCATTACCTGTTTGTCTGTGCGTCGGATGTGCCCGGCAATTTTACGGGCGGGCATATAGACAATGACCCGCCCGTTGCTGGCAAGTCGTACCTCGGTGGAGCAGTGGGCTTCGCCGCATTGCCTCGCAGCGGAATTTTCGCCGCGGTGGACGTCCGCACGAACAAGCTCGCCTGGCGTCAGCGCTGGCTGGATCAGTGCTACAGCGGATCTGTGGCGACGGCGAGCGGTCTCGTGTTCGTGGGCCGCAATGACGGCCGGCTCACCGCGCTCGACGCCGACAACGGCAAGATGCTCTGGCAATTCCAGACCGGCGCAGGAATGAATGCCACTGTCAGTCTGTTCGAGAACGGCGGCAAGCAGTATGTGATCGCCTACTCGGCGGGCAATGTGCTGGCGGGCAGCGCCAAGGGCGACAGTGTCTGGCTGTTTGCACTGGACGGCACGCTGCCGCCGGCGAAGGAGCGCGATTCAGAGGCGCGCGCAGTGGTTGCGCCGCCGGTTGCGGCAGCCGCGCCTGCCGGCGGTCCGCTGGCTGGCGCGCAGGTGTTCAAGCAGGCCTGCCTGCCCTGCCACGGCGCCGACGGCAAGGGCGGTCACGGTGGCGGAGCGCCGCTGAACAAAGTCAGCGATGTGGAAATGGTCGTGCGTACCGTGACGGAGGGCGGGAAGAACATGCCGCCTTTCAGCGTCGCACTTTCCGCCGAGCAGATCCAGGCCGTGAGTGCCTATGTGGTGGATGAGCTGTTCAAGTGAGGTGACGCGCAATGGGAGTGCGCAGGACAGGAGTGTGGAGGCTCGCCGGTTACATCGGGCTGACCTGCGCACTTTTCCACGGCGGACTCTCCCCGGCAGCCGATTCATGGTTCGCCGATGTCGAGCGCTATACGGACTTGCGCGAGACCTATCTCGACGTTGCAGGGCCTGAGCCCGCCAGCTTCACCACACTGGGTGTGGCACCGTTCCTGACCGCCCAGGCGTTGGGTTCGACCGACATGGCGTTCTCCGCTGCGCAGGTCATCGACGACTACGGCAATCCGCACGCTGCGATCGGCATCGACTTCGCTCCCACTCTTCTTGCAGGATCGGCGGTGACGCTGGAAGAGTACCAGCGCAGTCACTCACAGCGCACCGTGTCGCGGCTGCAGCTGTCGGTAGCCGTGAGCAAGGGTGAAAGTGCGTAGGACCGCTCCACGCGCTTCGCGCCAACGCTGCGCATCGTCTTCCACCAGCAGCGCGACCCGCGCGTGCATCGGGGCCCCGGTTCGCTGCAGGACTGTTTTGAACGGAAGGTCGCGATGCCTGAAGCGCTGCAAGCCCTGCGCGCACAGGAGGAAGCGCTGGCGCAGCAGCTTCGGCAGGCAGACACGCCGCAGCAACGTGAGGAGATCCAGGCGCAATGGCGTGCCGCCCAGGATCGCTATCGTGGCGCCATGCAGGAAATCGTAAGACAGGGGATGAAGCGCTGTCGCGCCGATCGCGAGGTCGCGGCCTATGCGTGGAACGCCACCGGGTTTGCGCTGGGCATTTCGCCTTCGTTCCGCAGCGACATCGACGATCTGGGTTCGCTCAAGCCCAAGGGCATGGTGCTGTACGCAACGCAGGCCTTCGGGTTCGACCGGCTCGGAACGCTGCCGACCTATACTCCCTCTTATCTCGGCGCGCACTTCCAGGTTCTCACCCAATTGCTGTACCGGCTGAACGAGCCCCTGCTCAATCCTCTTCATCCACGAAGTTTTACCGATGCCGACGAACTCGTCGCTTCATTGAGGCTTCGCGGTGGAAGCTCGCGCGTGAATGCGAATCTGGAGGCCGCCCTTATCCACGACTGGTTCGGCGGGCAGCGCAATGACACGCTGACCAGGATCAGCATTGGCATGGACGCGCGCCTCGACCACGGGGTCTGGCTCAGCCTGTCCGTGGGCCGTACGTTGTGGCGGGACTTCATCCCCAATCAGACATCGGGCGGATTGAGCATCAAGTGGGCACTGTTTTGAGCCTGCCAATACTTGACCTGCGGGATTTCACTGCATCCGCTGGGCAACCGCAGTTCCTTGACTCGCTGCGCGCCGCCGCGCGCAATGTCGGTTTCTTCTATCTGGTGGGGCATGGCCTGCCTTCCTCGCAGATGCAGGCGCTGTTCGACCTGTCGCGCACGTTTTTCGCTTTGCCGGAGGCCGATAAGCAGGAGATCCAGATGGCCAACTCGCGCCACTTCCGCGGCTACACGCGCCTCGGGCATGAGCGCACCGGTGGTAACGTGGACTGGCGCGAGCAGATCGACATCGGCCTTGAAGTGCCAACGCTGGAAGTGAAAGAGGGCGAGCCACCGTGGCGGCGGTTGCAGGGGCCGAATCAATGGCCGCGTGCGCTGCCCGCCTTGCGCAAGGCATTCCTGGATTGGCACGAAGATGTTGGTGGTGTGGCCCGCCGCCTGCTGCAGGCTTTCGCCTTGGCACTCGAACAGCCCGCGAACCGCTTCGATGTCCTGTTGCAGCCTCTGCCCAACCAGGTCGTCAAGACCATCCGCTATCCCGGACGCGAAGGCGCCGCGGAAGGACAGGGTTGCGGCGCGCACAAGGACAGCGAACTGCTGACGCTGCTGCTGCAGGACGAGGTCGGTGGCCTGCAGGCGCAGGATCTGAACGGGTGCTGGATCGATGTGCCACCAGTGGCTGGCAGCTTTGTCGTGAACACGGGCGAACTGCTCGAGCTGGCCACCAACGGCTATCTGCGCGCGACGGTCCATCGTGTGCTGGCGCCCGCCGCGGGTGTCGAACGCTTCTCCATCGCATTCTTCCTGGGGGCCGGTCTGGGCGGGACCGTGCCGCAACTCACGCTGCCGCCGCGGCTTGCAGCCGATGCGCGCGGTCCGGCCAGCGATCCGGCCAATCCGCTGTACCGGGACGTGGGGCTAAATACGTTGAAGGGCCGCCTGCGCTCGCACCCGGATGTCGCAGCTCGGCACTATGCGGACGTAACGGCCGCGATGCTTGGCCTTCAGCCATTGCTTCCCGGCACGTGACTTCAATGGCCAGCGGTCCCCGCCGCGCGTCGCGAGAATTCCTGTGGTGTCAGCACGCGCAGAAAAGCGTTGGGCTTGTATTCGATGAATCGCGCAGGCGCCGCGGGCGCGATGCGCCGGGCGAGTGTATTCATTGAAGCAGGTGCGGTATCCGGCCAGCGGCCGGAGTCCAGCCGTTGCTTGATGACGCCGACCACTGCCGCGATCTCTCCCGGAGAGAATGTGCAATGTCCTGCGGTCTCGGTGAATACCATGCGCAGCAGTTCCTGCTTGCCCGCCGCGCGTGCTCCCTTGCTGAGCGCATCCATGGCATCCGACGCGCTGATCGGATCGCCGATACCCTGCATCGAGATCACCGGAATGGAGAGATCGCCGAAATACTGCTGCTCGGAGATCGCCTGCAGCGCGCCTGCTTGCTCCGCAATTCGCGGCGCCCGGGCAAGCGTCTTCAGATCTGCCTGGAGGTCCAGCTGCGCACGCTTGTACAGGGCCGCGACGAGCTGCTTCTCTGGCAACTTGCCAAGCTCCGCTTTGTAGTCGACGCCGGTGTTCCAGGAAATATTGCCGCCGAACAAGGTGTTGATCTGACGGCGACTGCTCATCATCTGCGCGACGGCGGCAAGCCGGCCGCCGGCGAGCGCTTCGTAGTAGCCGGCCTGACGCGCATCGAAGTCAGTGGCTGCAGGGCGCGGATTTGTCATGCTCGCCCAGTCCGGCAGGCCACCCAGTACCGCTGCCAGCGCGATACGCGCCCGTCCCTGCGGTGTCTGCTGGGCTTTTTCCAGCATGGCCTTCCAGGCGGGCAGCGCGGTGGATTCAAAATCAGCCGGCACTTGGATGATCGGCAGATCGGAATCCGGTGCCAGCAAGGTCTTGGCGACGAACAGCGTATCCATCTTCTCATTCCATTGCGCCACCGCGCCGGCTGGTCCCGCGCAGTTGCTGACGCCGGCCACCCAGGGTGACGGTTTGCGGTGGGCACCGATGAATACGGTGTGTCCCCCCATCGAGCCACCGAATGCGATCGGTTGCTTGATCGTGCCGAACTCGACTTCGAACAGGCGTTTCACTTCGGTGAGATTGTCCACGGCTTTCGGCACGCGCCAGCCAGTAACCGTCCGTGTGACGCCCGCGAGCGCATAGCCGCGATCCAGCAGCAGCCGGCTCTGCTCGGAGTAGGGCGCAACGGGGGAGGCGTAGTCGAGATTGAACAACGCCGCGCCACTCCAGTTGGCGGGCACATCGACGCGGTAGGCCGTGCCGTCGGCGAGCGTGCCCATGAGGCTGCGCAGTCCGGCGATCCGGGGCGGCGCATCTGCCGACGCATTGGGCATCTGGCCCTGGGGTTGAGTTCGCGGGGCGGGTGTCTGTGCAACGGCTGCGCCGAAGATGCAGGACAACACCAGAACGGTTGCAGTGGATCGCATCACGCCATTTCCTTTCAGTGCTGCCTGCGCACGAAATCGAAGAAATCGAATACGCCCGGCAAGGCGGGTGCAATCATGCCGCCATGACTCTCGTCGAACTCCCGGTAACGCATGTTTACGCCGGCCTTCTGCGCGGCTTCGAACAGCTTGCGACTGGCGCCGTAGGAAGGCGCCTGGGTGCCTTCGGAGTAATCGATCGGCACGCCCTTGAGGCTCGTAACCGGCGTGACGTTTTCTTCGATGAGCGGACCGGACAGGAGTCCGATGGCGGCGAACCTGCCCGGATACTTGCCGGCGAGATACCAGCCACCACCCGCGCCCATGGAATGACCCGCGAGATAGACGTGCTTCGGATCGACGCCGTACTCGGCAATCGTGCGATCCAGCACGGCAAGAGTGTCCTTCTCGCTGAAGTCGACCTCCTCCAGGCGTGCCGCGTTCGCGCGACGGCGATCCTCGGTCTGCCCGGCAGGATCGCCGAATGAGCCGCGCAGCGTCATCGGCGTGCCGTATGAGCCGATCGGTGTGTAGCCGAGCGGCGCTACGACGATGTAACCGTGCTGTTCCGCCAGCTTTTCCAGCTGCTTGTCGTTCCGGTCGAGGTACGCGTTCTCATCCGAGCCGCCACCATGCAGGAACAGGATCAGCGGAAGTTGCGCCTTTCCATCCCAGCTGTTCGGCACATACAATCGATACGGCATTTGCTTTTGCGCCGGCGCGAACAGGTAGGAGCGATGCTGGCTGCCCTTGGCGCGCAGCGTGTTGACGATGGGCGGTGGGGCTGGCCCTGCTGGCGGGCGCGCCAGGGCCGGATTGCCAGGTTGCACGGCAGGTGCGGGCGCCTGGGCCAGCGCCATCGCACCGGTGCACAGCGAAGCTGCCGCCAGCGCTGCGCAGAGTTTGCTTATCTTCATGCGGTCACCAGCTCTTGGAAAGGTCGACCGACCAGTACCGGCCAGTCAGGCTCGCCGTCGTGTTGTCCCAGATGTTCGCGCCATTCAGGACGAGGGGCGGATTACTGTCCAGCAGATTCTGGACGTTGAACGCGAACCGGATGCCATGCAGCACGGACTCACCCTTCGGCAACTGGAAGGCGATGTTCAGATCGGTGGTCTTCTGCGACTCGGCCGGCAGGTTCGGTGTGATCGACGTGTTCCGGTAATCGCCGGCATAGTTGTAGTACACATTTCCGGACCAGCGTGCGCCCATCCATCCCAGGCTGACGCGGCCGCGATCGCCGATCGGATTGTTGATCGTGTCCACTACATCCAGTTGAACGCCGCCTGGCGTTGTCACCTGCCTGATGTGGAAGATCTTGCTGTGCTGCAGGCTCGTCGACCAGACACCCAGCCTGGTGTCCACCCGGTAGCGTGCGTCGAAGTCGATGCCAGTCTGCTTGAGCGTGCCGATGTTGTTGCGGCGACCATCGATGAATACGCCGATCGTATTCGCCGGTTGCGGCGTGGACACCAGGATTCCGGAATCGATGATGGACTGCACGAACGCCACTGAAGGATTGCGCGTGATGAACTGCCGGTACTGCGCTTCGTTGGCGAGGCTTGCGGCGATTCCAAGGATGCGATCCGTGTAGTCGACTTTGTAATACGTGAGCGAGGTCGAGAAGTTCGGCAGGAACTTCGGCTGGAAATCGAATCCGTAGGAATAGGTCTCGGCCCTCTCGGGATCCAGGTTGGGATTGCTGCCGGTGACCAGCAACTGCCGGATCTGGTTGGGCGGGTTCGCGGGATCCGCGCCGTCGGTAATGAACGCGAAGTTCAGATTGCCGATATCGACCAGCGACGGGGCACGGAACGACTTGCCCCAGGTGGCGCGCAGGCTGAGTCCTGCCCCTGGCGACCAGACCACGGCGACTTTTGGATTCGTTGTGCCCCCGAAGTCGGAGTAGTGGTCGTAGCGTGATGCCAGTGACAGGTCGAGGCGCTCGATTCCGGGCGTCGCGGTTTCGCCGCCCACGATCGGCACGAACAGTTCGGCGTAGGCAGAGGTCGTCTCGCGCCGCGTCGTCTTGTCGTTCGTGGTCGAAGGAGTATTCGTGTCGGACAGTGCGCTCTGATACTCCTGGTAACGCAGCGAGGATTTTTCGAACGATGCGCCGATGGCGCCGCGGACCGCACCGGCTGGCAACGAGAAAAGTGGGCCGTCGAGCTTCGCTTCGTAGTGCGTCGCCTTGGCGTCGTTGATCTGATGCCGGAATGCGATGAACCTGTTGTACGTCGCCTCACTGATCGGACCGCCGAATACATTCAGCGCGGTGGCGGGATTGCTGTCGGCCAGGACGAGCGGCAGTGTCTTGTTGTTGATCTGCTCGCCACCCAGGCCGCTGACTGCACTGTCCGTGCTGTAGGAAACGTAGCTGCTTAGCTGCCAGTCGCCGGCCAGGTCCCAGGTGAGGCCCGCTGCGTGCTGCTGGGCAAGCTCCTTGGCCTTGCTGCGGGCACCAGGTCGCGGCAGTCGATACTCGACTGTGCGATTAGCCGTGTTGCTGGTGACGCCGATGCCCGTGAGGCCGGGATACGTGGTCGTGGTCGGGTAGAAAGCATTGGTGCGGGGAACGGAAAAACTCGCGCCCAGTGACTGGCCGTCCGAGATGACACGCCGGCGGGAAACGAAGCCTTCGTACCAGAGCTCCACATCCTGGTTCACGTCCTGATGCAGCG
>JBDSGY010000191.1:0-4622 GCA_039918755.1 Steroidobacteraceae bacterium | reverse complement strand
CACGCCGAATAGCAGCACGAACAACTGCAAGTTGTTGCCGGCGCCGGTGTGGATGAAGAACCACAGGAATATCGCACTGACCACGAACGAAAGAACCGTGGCCATCCGGCGGCCGATGTAGTCGGACACAGCCGGGATCGCGAACTGCCCGATGGCGCCGCCAAAGCCGATGGCCGACGACACGACGCCGCGATCGGTGAGCTCGAGCTTCAGGTAATCCGCCAGATACACAGGAATGAACGCCGACAGGACGAAGATACCGACCATCGCGCACAACAGTGCCAGCATCGACAACGGGATATTGCGATGCTTGAAGATGCTGAGCATCGGCGGACGTACCGTGCCAGCCGGCGCTGCGCCCGCCAGCTGGTGGGGCTCGCGCACGATCTTCCAGAGGAACACCGCCACGATCAGACCCGGGATGCCGGCGATCATGAATACATGGCGCCAGTCGGTGACCAGCAGCAGCTGCGTCGCCATGATGGGCGCAATGCCGAGACCGAACAGCGCAATGGCGCACTGGAAGAAGCCGTTGTTGATACCGCGCCGCTTCGGGTGCGAAGCCTCGACCACCACGGCGACGCCGGTGGGTGCCACTGCCCCTTCCGCCACACCCATGATGATGCGCACGAACAGCAGGCTGACGAGGCCGGCGGCCATGCCGCTGAGCGCCGACATCAGCGAGAAGAACACCACCGCGGGCACCAGCACATTGCGACGGCCGAGGCGATCGGAGAGGCTGCCGAACAGCACGGCGGAAATGCCCCATGCCACCGCCAGATAGCCGACCAGCTGCCCCAGATCCGCGGCGTCCATGCCCAGCTCTTCACGCATCGCTGGAAACAGCGATGGCAGGATGAAGCGGTCGAGACCCACGAGGCCAAACGCCAGACTCAGGACCAGGGTGGCTTTCCATTCATAGGAAGTGTCGTGCCCATTCGATGCGGCCATAGTCTTTCCCTCTGTTGTTGTTGTCGTAAAACGAAAAGGGCGCATGGCGCCCTTTCGAAGACCCGGGAGGGATCTTACTCCCAGCCGCCCGGAGAGTTGAGGGGTCGTTCGACCCCCCGCGCCTTCAGAAGATCCATGTCGGCACTTCCATGGTCACATCACGCGCCTGGTCAGACATGCCCTGCTCCCAGGTGCTCCAGCCCGCGTTCATGCCATAAGGCGAACGCTGCAGGAAGGCGTCGATCTTGGTGATCAGGCCTTTCTCGAGCTTGAAGACCTCCGCGATCTGCCAGGTGTGCGGCTGCACCGGTCCGGCCACGACATCACGTCCACTGGGGGTCTTGAACTTGCGCGTCTCGCCACCGGAATGATCGAAGAAAGCAAACGCGAACACGATGCCCCGCTCCTGATCGACGGCGACGAAGCGGCGATCGCGGATGCGATTGACGAAATGGATCAGCCCTGACTGGAACTGCTCGAGGCAATTCCACTGCCCCGAATAGACCGTCGCGGTCTTTGGATCGGGCCGGGTCTGTCCAGGAGGCGTGGGTGCGTTGGTGGACTGGCCGCCATTCTCGTGCCGCACGCAGTCGGGCGCGAAGGGATAGTCGCCCTTGCCGTCATTCTTCTGCATGCCACTGAAATACTTGTTGCCCTGGGTCACCAGGTCCGCGCGCGACATGCGTTCACTGGCCGGCACCGCCTGCAGGTACTTCGGGCTCGTCACCATCGCATCGACGCGGTTGTAGGTGCGATTGGCGTTCTCGCCCGTCTCGTTGGGGAAGCGGAACACGATCTGTTCCACTTCGGTGATCTGCTGGTTCTGCACGCGCAGGCGCAGCGAGATCAGCGAACCATTGAAACCGGCTGGCTCGCGGTGATCTTCCTGGATGGTGCCAAGGAAGGTCACCGACCCCGCCGGTACATCGGTCACGAACAGCCGGTACTTGCCCTTGCCCTTCATCGTGTTCCACAGCCCGTCGCCGATCAGCAGGCGCTGGCCGTCTTCGGTGAACTTGACGTTGGGCGAGATCGGCACCCGCGCAGGTTCGTTCACCGCTACGGCGTCGAGGTAGCGGTCCACGAAGCCTTCAAGGCAGGCCCGATCGCAGGCTGGCTGGGCGGCAGGTGTTGGCGCGGTGGCGAACAGTGCAATGAGCACGGCAGGGCAGATGGTTCGCAGCGTCATGTTGGGATCCCCATTTTTATATTTGTCGACAGCCACCAGCGGCGACCGCGCGCAATTCTGCCCGATCCGCACCCCGAGGTCGACGCTATGGGGCTCACACCGCGTAGGCGCCGTCCTAGCTGCGCACCCGGCTCCGGCCTGCTCCCCTTTACGCAAAGTGCGAACACACTCCCCGCCACGCCCGGACTCACGGGTTCCATAACAGATGATGCAACGGAGACCTGCAATGAATTCACTGACCAAGCCCCTGGCTGTCGTCCTGATCGGATCGCTCGCTGCCCTGGCAGCCTGCAACAAGCGCGAGACGCCTGCAGAAGTGAATGCCGACGTCGCCAAGGCGCAGACCGAAAAGGCCGAAGACGTCAACGAAGCCCTGGCCGATCGTAGCGAGGTCGCTGGCGACACTGCCAAGGATGCCGCCTCCACTGATCCGGATGACCGTGGCGATGCCATCGAAGACCGCGCCGAAGCCAACTACAACGTTGCCATGGCGAAGATCGACGGTGACCTGAAGATTGCCAAGCAGACCTGTGACGGCATGGCCGCGGCCATGCAGAAGGATTGCAACGTCAAGGCCGAAGCGGCCCATGACGTGGCGAAGAGCGCCGCCAAGGTAACGCTGGATGCCGAGAAGGCACGCAGCAACGCCGTGCAGAAGCTCGACAACAAGTAATCCCATCGACATCCCAAGGAAAGCCACCATGAAGCAACTGCGAATGTTCGCAATACCGACATTGCTCACTGCTGCATTGGTGGCCGGATGCGCCAGCGCACCGCGCGAGCCCGTGCCGGAAGCCAACACTGCCGCTGTCCTGATCCAGCAGGCGGATGCCGCCGGTGCCGGTCAGTACGCGCCTGCGCCGCTGGCGAATGCGCGCACTGAGCTTGACCGGTCCAAAGCCCTGTCGGAAAAGGGTCAGACGAAGGAGGCCACTGCCGCCGCGGAGCTCGCGACAGCAGCCGCCAAGCTCGCCATGGCCTCCACTGAACGCGCCAAAGCCGAGAAGGCTGCCACCGAAGCGGATGCGGCAAACAGGGCTCTGCGTTCAGAGACCATCCGTCAGACGCCCCCCGCGAACCAATAGGAAAGCACCATGATCAACTTGAAACGTTCGAACTCGCGGGGTGCAGTAGCGCTTGCGGTGGCGTTGGCGCTGGGGCTCGGTGCCTGCGCCAGCACTCCGAAGGACTCCACGGCATTGGCGTCGGCCCGCTCCGCGGTAGCCCGTGCTTCCGCACAGACCAACCTGAACGAAGCGGCGCGCGTTGACGTCGACGCCGCACGCAAGAACCTGGATGCAGCCGAACTGGCGCTGAAGAAGGGCAAGCCACGCAGCGAGGTGGATCACCTCGCCTATCTTGCCGAGCAGTCGGCGATGACAGCAATGGCACGGCAGGAAAGCGCCTCGTTCCGCAAGAGCGCGGAACAGGCCGAAGGCGAACGCTCGGCCATCATCATCGGCGCGCGCGAGAAGGAAGCGAAGGAAGCGCAGGCCAGGGCAGGACAGGCCCAGGCGCTGGCAGAGGAAGCCAAGCACAAGGCGGAGACTGCAGAGCAGGAATCGATGCGCATTGCACAGGCCGCGCAGGCGACGCAGGCGCAACTCGATGCCGCGAACAAGCAGATCGAGGAAATGAAGGCGCAGAAGACAGACCGCGGCATGGTCGTGACTCTGGGCGACGTGCTGTTCGACAGTGGTTCGGCCACGCTGAAGCCCGGCGCTGATCGCACGCTGCAGCAGGTGGCCGCCTATCTCACGGCAAACGGCAAGGCGAAGGTGCTGGTCGAGGGCCACACCGACAGCGTAGGCGACGACTCTTTCAATCAGCGGCTGTCAGAGCAGCGCGCCCAGAGTGTCGCATCACGACTGGCGTTCATGGGACTGGATGCGTCACGTGTCTCGGCTTCCGGCCTGGGCGAAGCGTATCCGGTGACCGGCAATGATTCGGCAGCTGGCCGGCAGCAGAATCGCCGGGTCGAGATCATCTTCTCGGATAACGAGGGTTCGTTTGCACCGGCGGCACGGCGCACGGCAAGCCCCCAGTAGCCGCTGCTGCTGCGGGTAGGAAAGAAGAAGCCAGGCATGTGCCTGGCTTTTTTCATATGGGCCAAGGCAATCGGGGCTAGATGAGCGGCCGGCCACGCAACGGCAGCGTGAAATAGTCAGCCAGCGCATGCAGAGAATCCAGCTTGCCGATCATCAGCCTGCCATCCTTCACCTTGAAGTATCCCTGCCGCGTCAGGCGGCCCAGGGTCTTGTTCGTGTGCACCAGCGACAGTCCCAGCGCGTCGGCCATGTGCTGCTGGGTCACCGGAAACGGCACCGAGCCGGTGGCGTCCTTCAACGCCACCGATTCGGCGCGTTTGAACAGGTGGATCATCAGCATGGCGATGCGCTGCGCGGCCGTGCGCTGCCCCACCGACACGAGATTCTCGTCAACGATCAGCTCTTCATGCGCCGCGATCCAGGTGATGTCGTAG
>JBDSGY010000190.1:0-3090 GCA_039918755.1 Steroidobacteraceae bacterium | reverse complement strand
TGGAATACGGTGTATCCAGCAGCGGCGTGGATCCCAGGGGGCCGAGGCTGTCCACGGTGTCGACGCGATAGTGCTCGGAGAACTTGCCGGTTACCACCACCACGGGCAGAACGGTCTGCGACGTCTGCGCGTGCGCCAGGACAGGCAACGACAACGCCGGAATAAGGGTGGCAAGCACGGGATATCTGTTCATGGGAGCCGTCCAGCGTCAGGGGCGCGCACCCTAACACCCGCACCGCTGCGCTACGATATGAAAGGCTGTGCATATATCGGCGGACACACGGCGCGAATCGCAGACCGATATAGTGGGCGCATCGCCGCAGCACAATCCGCCACACGGATACGCCCCTCCATGAATCACCCACGTTACCTGCTGCCATTCATCGCGCTGTTCTTCGCCGCCAACATGTCGCGTGCCACGGTAGCAGATCCACGCGCCATCGTCGAAGTGTTTGCCGCAGGCAGCCTGCGCGGCGTGGTGGGTGACCTCGCCGCAGTGGCGGCACCGGCACTGAACGTGGAAGTGAAGGCAAGCTTCGGTGGCTCCGGACTGATGCGCGAGCGCATCGAGAAAGGCGATCGCCCGGACCTGCTGCTGTCCGCTGATCTGGGATCCCCCCGCAGACTGGAATCACAGGGCCTGACGGTCCTGCCGGCAACTGCGTTCGCACGCAATCGCATGTGCGTGGTATCGCGCCGCAACGCCGGCCTGACCCCCGCCAATCTGATCGACCGCCTGCTGCTGCCCACGCTGCGCGTGAAGACCTCGACACCCGTGGCCGACCCTTCCGGCGACTACGCATGGGCAATCTTCGATCGCATCAACGAGCTTCGTCCCGGCACGGGCTCGCGCCTCAAGGACAAGGCGAATGCGGTGATGAATGCGGTGGCTGCGCCGGCGACTGCTGACCAGAGCGCGGCCGCGGCGTTGTTTGCGGCGCGCCAGATCGATGCGTCGATAACCTATTGCAGCGCTGCAGCGGCACTGCAGCGAGAATTGCCGGAACTGACTTCGCTGGTGGTGCCGGCACTACTGGATCCGCATCCTGTTTACGGCATCGCAGTGCTGTCCAGCAAGCCAGCAGCGTTGCAGCTCGCATTGTTCCTGCTGTCCGAGAAAGGCCAGATGCTCATCGCCCGCAACGGCCTCGTGCCATTGCTTGATCCCGCGCCACCGCAGCGCTGAACTGGCGTGGCCCGGGCTTCAATCCCAGGGACCGAATACTTCCTCGATCGACTGCACCTTGCCGGGCTCGGTAACGGAGTATCCCGGCAACGCGGCGATTGCCACGGCAAATGCCCCGCCCCGCATCACTTCGAGGATCCGCTGCACTGACGGATTCTCCAGACTCTGCCGATGGCAGACGAATACATAGTCTTCGGTGACCAGCGGCACGAAATCCAGATCGAATTGCCGCGCCGCTGCTTCGACCCCGAAGCTGGCATCCGCCATGCCGCTGGCCACATAGGCAGCGACTGCTGCGTGCGTGAATTCCACCTGCTGGTATCCGTGGATTCGTGTGCCGTCGATCCCCTGCTGCGCCAGGATTTCATCAAACAGCATGCGGGTGCCGGATTCCGGGTCGCGGTTGACGAAGCGCAGTTCGGCATCCAGCAGCTGCCGCACCGAGCGGATCCCCCGCGGATTCCCCTTGCGGACGATCAACCCCATTGCACGCTGCACGAATGTAATCACGCGGTGGTCGGTCGGTGACAGCGCTTCGCGCCAGCCTGCCATGCTGCGCGCGCGCAGCTCTCCCTGTGGCAGGTGCATACCGGCCAGGTCACAACCGTGGTGCGCCAGCGACGCGGGCGAATTGATGTTGCCGACATATCGAAAATCCACGCGCAGATCCTGCTCTCGACCCAGCAGGTCGCGCAGCGCGGAGACCGCAAAACCGTGGCTGGCATGGATGCGCACACTGGTGCCCGCCTCGGGCAGCAGCGCGTTGATCTCGCTTTCCAGCTCCTGTGCAAGGTTCTGCAATTGCGGGCCAAGCCGTGCCTGCAGGCGCTGCCCGGCCCATACCAGGCGCTCGCCGAAATTGGTGAGCAGCGTGCCACGTCCCTGCCGACGCTCGACCAGCGGCGTACCGAAGAATTCCGACCACTTCTCGATCAGGTTCCACGCGTGGCGATAGGAAACCTGCGCGCGTTCCGCGGCCCTGGTGAGCTTGCCGGTGGCGCGGATTTCATACAGGAAGTCGAGCATGACCAGCAGCGAGCGGCCGTCCTGCTCGTGTGTGAACCGCCACACGGTCTCGATCGCGATCCGGAATGGCATCAGCGCAATCGCTGCGCATGGCTGTACACAACCTGCTGTTCTTCACGCGCGAAGCCGACGAGCGTGAGACCGCAGTCACGCGCCAGTTCCACTCCGAGCGCCGTCGGTGCGGACACGGCGACCAGCATGCGGATGCCAAGCGTCGCCGCCTTCTGGACCATTTCATAACTGGCACGGCTGGTGACCATGACATAGCCATCGGCCATTGTTTCGCCGCACCGCAGCTTCGCGCCGATCAGCTTGTCGAGTGCGTTGTGGCGACCCACGTCCTCGCGCACGAGCTGTACTTCGCCCGCCCAGGTCACCCAGGCAGCGGCGTGCAGGCTGCCCGCCAGTGCGCCGAGCGGTTGCAGTTCGCGCATGCGGCGCAGCGCCGCCACCAGGCTCTCGCGCGACGTTTCACCGCCAGCAGCTACCGGCGGTGGGCGCCGGATGGCGTCGGCGACGGTTTCAGCGCCGCACACGCCGCAGCCCGTGCGACCCGTGAGGTTGCGCCGTCGCTGCAGCATTTCGCCGAGCCGCGATCCCGTGACGCTCAGGCGCAGTTCATGCGCACCGTCGGTTACATCGAGCTCCACGGCGCGCAGCTCGGAATAATCGGCGAGTGATTCACTGACCGTGAAACCCACGCCCATGTCCTCGAGGTCCCGCGGCGTGGCCATCATCACCACATGCGGAATCGAGTTGTAGGTAAGCGCGACCGGGGTCTCTGCCGCGACGCTGTCCAGCGTTTCCTGCCAGGCGCCAGCGCGCCAGCGGCGCACCGGCAGCGACGCCACAGGGTCAGCGCCTGCCACGGCTGCGGC
>JBDSGY010000189.1:0-4181 GCA_039918755.1 Steroidobacteraceae bacterium | reverse complement strand
GACGGCCGCATGTACATGACCACGCCATGGAGCAAGGTCTACGCCTTTGACGCGAAGACCGGCAAGCCACTGTGGAAATTCGATCCGGATGTGCCGCGCGAGATCGCCGGCGCCTCCTTGTGCTGCAACATTTCCAATCGCGGTGTCGCTTACTGGAACGGCAAGATCATCTGGGGCACGCTCGATGGCCGCCTGGTGGCGGTGAACGCGAAGACCGGCAAGAAGATCTGGGATGTGCGGGTCACCGATCCGAACATGGCCTATTCCATCACCGGTGCGCCGCGCGTCGGCAACGGCATCGTCTACATCGGTGAAGGTGGGGGCGAGTTCTATACGCGCGGCTTCCTGGCGGCACACGATGCCGAGACCGGCAAGAAACTGTGGCGCTTCTGGACTGTGCCAGGCAATCCGGCCAAGGGCCCCGACAATGACGTATCCGACAGCGTAATGCCCATGGCGGCCAAGACATGGACGGGTGAATGGTGGAAGGCCGGCGGCGGCGGGACGATATGGGACGGCATCGTGTTCGACCCTCAAACCAACACGGTGGTCTTCGGCACCGGCAACGGCATCCCGTGGCCCGCCAATCTGCGTTCTCCGGACGGCGGCGACAACCTCTTCATCGCGTCCATCGTTGCGCTGGATGCGAAGACCGGCAAATACAAGTGGCACTACCAGACCAATCCGATGGAAGGCTTCGATTACGACAGCACTTCGCCCCTCACGGTGGCGGACATCGTCGTGGGTGGCCAGAAGAAGCACGTGGTGATGCAGGCACCGAAGAACGGCGTCATGTATGTCATCGAAGTGGGCACCGGCAAGGTGGTGTCGGCTGATCCGTTCGTGCCCAGCATCAACTGGGCTACGGGCTTCGACGAGAAGAACAACTGGAAGCCCATCCTCAATCCGGAGGCCGACTACGGCAGAACCGGCAAGGGTTTCTATGTGGTGCCGTCACGGGCGCATGCCTGGTCTTCGCAGTCGTACAACCCGAACACCGGGCTGATCTACGTGCCAACCAGTTACGGTGTCGGATCCTTCGTGGCGGAGAAGGGCAGCAAGATCCTGGGCAACCAGCTCGTGGATGTGAGTCTGTCGAAGCAGCCGGACGCATCGTTGACGCGGCCGGTCCTGAAGGACACCGGCTCCTACCTCACGGCCTGGGATCCCGTGAAGCGCAAGGTGGCATGGACGCAGCGGCAGGCCAGCGGCAGCGCCGGCACGTTGACCACCGCCGGCAACCTGCTGTTCCAGGGTACATCCGGGCAGAAGCTTTCGGTGATGCGCGCCGATAACGGCGAAATCATCTGGTCGACGCCGACACAGGGCAATGTCGTGCCGGGTCCGGTGAGCTACTCCATCGACGGGGTGCAGTACATCGCGGCGATCTCCTCTGCCAGCACTGGCTTCGCGGCCGCCAATGGCACCAACCACCTGCTGGTCTACAAGCTCGGCGGCAAGGTGACGATGCCGCCCGCTCCGCCACAGATGGCGCAGGTGCTCAATCCGCCCGAGAACTTCGGTGACGAGGCCGTGCGCAAGCATGGCCAGGATGTCTACCAGGCCAGCTGCACGGGTTGCCACGAGGGTGGCCGCATGTTCACCGGCTACCCGGACCTGAATTACACCATCGCGTTGAACAATGGCGCGCTGTTCAAGTCCATCGTGATCGACGGCGCGCTGCGGGAAAACGGCATGATGCCGTTCAACAAGTCGCTGACCGCGGAGGATGCGGAGGCGATTCGCTCGTACCTCACGTTTCGGGCCAACGACCTGAAGAAGAATCCCCCGCGCGGCTTCGGGCCTCCAGGCGGGGCACCACCGCCGCCACCGCCGGCTCCGGCTCCGGCGGCACACCAGTAGGACGAGAGGAAGCAGAACGTTCGCGCGTTCTGCTTCCTACTTCGCGCGGCCCTCGTAGCCCTTCGCCAGCAACGGGATGGCGACGATCTGATTGCGCGCGCTGGGCGTGCCCCAGCCCCCGTAGAACACGATGCCAAACAGCGTCTTCTTGTCCTTGCCGCCGAAGGCCACGCCATGCATGCCCTTCGGTCCGGGAATGGAACCCAGGAATTGGCCCTGTGGCGAGAACACATCGGCCGACGCACCGGTCGCGACGTACAGGCGACCCTCTGCGTCGACGGCTGAACCATCACCGCCTTGTCCGCCACGCAGTTTTCCAAACTCGCGCAGGTTCGCAAGCGAACCATCCTGCCGCACATCGAAGGCCACCACCACGCCACCGTTCGTGACGTAGAGCGTCTTCTCGTCCGGACTCAGGATGATGCCGTTGGCATTGGGCGCGCCGTCATAGCGGCTCATGACGCCCTGCTGATTCGCATAAAAGACACCGGCTCCTGAGATGGCAAGATAAACGCCGCCACGCGCGTCGGCCACCAGGTCATTCACGCTGCCGCCGACGCACTCCAGCGGCTCTCCCTGAAACGTGTTCGCGAACATCTTGCGCCTGGGTTCGAGCTGCTCAATGCCGCCACCAATGCCACGCGTCGCCATGAACAGCGCGCCGTTCTTGCTGCGCGACAGTCCGCCAGCCGTGTTGGCATTGTCGAACAGGAGCTTTGCAAGACCAGTGGCGGGGTCGAGTTCCATCACATTGCCAGCATCATTGTTCGCGAACAGCAGCGAGCCACGTTCACCTGCAATGGGTCCGTCCGCGTTATTGCCTTCCCACGCCCACACAACCGTCCACGTCTGCCCGGCCGCGATGATGCCGGGGAGGGCGGTGGGGGCTGGCAGGTCGGGCGCGGGCGGCGCCACGGAATTTTCCGGCGTAGCCGCTGCGCCACGCGCTGGGCGCACGGGTGGAGGTGTCCTGCACTTCGCGGTGATGGCCGCCAGTCCCGGGTCCTGGAATGCCTGCAGGTGGCTGCCTCTGACGAATGCGGAAGAAGGTTGCTGCGCAGTGGCAGCGGCGGAAAGGGTGAGCAGGACACCCATGGCCTGTATCGATTTCATCGGTCCCCCCTTCTCTGCCAAGCGATCGTCGCAGAAGTATACGCCTGCGATTTTTTTCAGTCCCGGCGCGCCGGTCTGCGCCCCCTCAACAACGCGCAGATCCACGCCCGCGGGATTGAGGCGCGGCAACGAATACTTGTCAGCCAGAACGGCCGCACTGCGGGCGCTTATTCGCGAAGTTGCCTGCGCGAATACTCCACCGCGAATACCACCAGCATCGATCCCGTGCAGATCACCAGCACCGGATAAGACGAATCGGTGCGAAACAAACCCAGCGCCTGTACGGAACCTGCTGCCATCACCTGCTGCGCACAGCCGACCAGGCCCCAGCCGCTGCCGATATGGGGACTCGACTGCGTCACCGCGCGCGCTGACACCGTCGGCAACGCCAATCCCAGGCCAAAGTTCAACATTGCTCCCGCCGGAATGAATAGCGCCAGCGGGTGCCGGGCACCGAGCGCAATCAGCAAGACGCTGAGCAAGCACGAGCAGGTGGCAAACAGTGCTCCCGCGGAGACCAGGCGGTGGCGCCCGAACCGGTTGCCGAACTTCAGCACGAAGGCATTGCCTGCAAAATAACCGAGTGGCAGAAACACGAAGTAATAGGCGAACTCGGTGGGCGGTCTTCCGAATGACTCCACCATCAGGTGGGGGGCAATGGAAAGAAATGCCGGATAGGCGGAATAGAGCAGCCCTACCTGGAGCAGCAGGACCGGGAAGCCTGGCCTGGCCAGCACGGAAATGGTGGGCCTGAGAAAATCGGCGACCGAACGTCCCTCCGCTCGTTGCGAAGGCGGCAATGTCTCTGGCTGCGCCAGCGCCACGCCGGTCACCAGGGAGACCGCCAGCGCAACGCCAAAGAACTGGATGGCTCGCCATCCGCCCGCCGACATGATGAGGTTGCCGAGCAGTGGCGCCACCATCTGTACCACGAGCATGATCATGGTCATCTGTGCCACGGATCTGGCGAGTTCTTCCCGTGGCGACACATCGGCAACCATTGCGCGTGCACTGATGAATGCGATCGCGCAGCCGATGGATTGCAGGACGCGGGCGAGTGCCAGCATCTGCAGCGACATGGCGAGCGCTGCCACCGCCGCGCCTGCGATGAACAGGATGAGTCCGCCAAGCAGGCAGGGGCGGCGTCCGTAGCGATCGGTCAGCGGACCCAGCAGCACCAGCCCGAGGCCAAAGGCAAGCAGCGC
>JBDSGY010000188.1:0-5116 GCA_039918755.1 Steroidobacteraceae bacterium | reverse complement strand
ATGTCCTCGTAATTGTCCTTGATGTGCCGCTTCTCGAGGACCGGATAGTCCTGGAATTCCCGGAGCTCGCCCAGCGTTCCGGGCCGCAGACCCGCCGCGCGCCAATGTCGCTCCAGGAACGGCACGTTGCGCCAGCAATGCGCCAGCAGCGCATTGAGTTTCGTCAGCTGGAGCTTCTGCAGTTCAGCCGGAGGGAGCCACTGCGACGCCTCGTACTCGTTCAGGTAGCGGTGCGTGTTGCGCCCCTTGATCGGTCCCTCGAACAGCGGGAAAAGCACGTTGCGGAACATCTGCTCGTACATGATGACGACCCTTCAGGATCCCTTGCTTGCCACGAAGTCGATCGATGTAGTGCACAGCTGCTCGCGCGAATAGTGTTGGAACTCGGGTGCGATGGGGAAAGCATCGATGGTGGCCAGCAGCTCCGGTCGGGGACGCTGGATATCCAGAACCACCGTGAGTCCAGCCTCGCGGGCCAGTGCCAGAAAGTCGTTGGCTCGCAAGCGGTTCTGGTATTGCAGGTCGTTGTTCCAGAGCCACCAGGACGCCGGGCCGTGGCGCAGGTAATGGATCTGCGTGACGCGCTTGTCGAAGTACGCGTAATGGTCGCCGCAGTTCACGCTGTGGAGGGCGATGCCACCCGGTCTCAGCACGCGACGCGATTCCTTCATCAGCGCCCGGATCACAGGCTCCGGCACATGCTCCAGCACGCTGTTGGAAAACACGACATCGACGCCCGCATCCGGCAGGCCGGTGCTCGTCGCGTCCGCTGGCGCGCGATACTCGATGCCGGCGGCCTGCAGAAATTCCTCCTGCCCTCGGGTTCGCTGCAGCCTGGCGAGGCGATCCTTCAAGGTCTGTTCATCCAGCGAAAGCTGTGCGGCGATGGCCGGCAGATGCCGACCCAGGCGCGCCAGCATGCGTTGCAGGAGCGTCCAGTCCATCAGCCGGTGCAGATCGATGGTGTGACATCCGGCCGCGCCCGCCAGATGGAAACACACTGGCAGCGTGGGATACCAACCCGTTCCAACTTCCACGAAGACACGGCCTTCGATCGGAATCCCGAGGCGCTGCATGTGGCTGGCGAGCACCAGCCAGTCGCCGATGACCTTGGTATCGACGTTGCGTTCGAAGTGCCTCAGCCCGCCCATGCGCAGCTGCATCGCGCTGTTGAGCCGGGATCCGCCTGGAGTCGCCGCCAGGATCTTCTGGATGATTCCCTTTATTCGCCAGTCCACTGGATACTCCCGATCGGTTCGTCAGTATCCGACGGACGGGAGCACGGATCGCTGATGTAGCTCGCACACCGCATGTGGATTCAGGGCCGGCGTCGCGTGGAACGTGACGCCGTTCACAGCAGCACCCGCACCAGAACCCACATGAAGATGACGCTGCCCACTGCCCAGACGCCGACGCGGGGAAGGTTCTGCAACAGCGGGAATTCCGGCAATGCGATGCCTGCTTCACGCATCCCCAGGTAACGGCCTGCAATCAGGCCGCAGTTGAGGAAGAGCATGGCCTTGTATGACTGGCTGAGGAAGAATGCCCCGACAGAGAAGCCGATTGCCCCATAGAGCAGCGCTCGTGCCGCTGTACGCTCGGCCTTCTCAGTAGCTGATGGATCCCCAACCGGCGGTTGCGTTGGCAGTTTTTCAGCAAGCCAAGGCAGAGCCGGCGCCAGCTTTGGCGGGCTCGGAGGGATGGCGATCCGCCAGATCATCCAGCCACTGAAGAACACCAGCGCAAGCCAGAACGTGTATCCGGCCAACCCGAGCTCCGCCATCGCGAGCACGACTGAGTTGTGCGCCGTCAATCCGTGGTGGTCGCCGAACATCTGCCAGCCGACGCCGAAAAAGGGATACTCCCGCAGCATCTGCATGCCTTCATACCAGGCGTCGACGCGGCCTTCCGCCGACTCATCGCTGGCATCGAGCGCTGCGAGGCGTGTGGTGGCAACCAGCACGGGCACCGCCACGGCGCCGAGGGAGATGACCACGGTCTTGCCGTACGCGGTCCACAGTTCCAGCGCGACCACCGCCAGCGTGGCGAGCATCGTGCCGCGCGAATCCGTCAGGTAGACGCCATACATGAGCCAGCCGACGGCGGCGAGCATGACCAGCTTTGCCAGTAGCGACGTGCACAGCTTCAGGTGATAGATGGACAGGGCGAGGGCCAGCACGATCAGCAATCCCATGTCATTCGGGTCGTTGAAGATGCCGGTATAGGTGATGCGCCCCTCGATCATCGGCTGGCCGGTCCAGCCCAGGCCGTAGGTAACCTGCAGAAATCCGTGGTAGACCAGCGTGCAGGCACAGGCAATCAGCACCAGCGAGTACACCCGCAGCTCCCCGAGCGAGCGCACCGAACCGGACACGATCACCATCAGCAGCATGGGCGGCAGCAGTGTGTTCAGTGCCGGCACGATGCCGCCCCACCAGCCACCGCCGATACCCAGGCTCAACCACACGAATACCAGCAGCAGCGGGATGAGCGCAAACTGCGGCAGGTCGAGCCCCTTGCCTGCTCGCGTACACCAGACACCGAATGCGACCAGCAGCACGATCTGCAGCAAGGGGGTCTGCTCCAGCCCAGGAGTGAATTCCTGCGGCCTGATGATCAGCAACAACGTGTAAACTACGGTCAGCAGGAACAGGAGTGTTCGCATCGGAGTCCGGCCTTGGAAGCCGCTACTCGGCGTCGTCTCCGGCGGGGCTGGCAGCCCTCGCGGGCGACCTTTCGCGCTGGATCCGGCGCTCGAACTGGCGATCGAACACCGCCGCCCGCGGCTCGCGCAAGTCTCGCAACGCGTAAGTCAGGAAGGCGAAGAGGCGCAGCTCGCGGAAGTCGCGCGGCGACTCCGTGCGTTCTATGCGCTGAGCACGCAGTTCCAGGCCCAGCTTGTCCGAGAATTGTCGTGTGTAGCTCACCGTGGCGAACAGGTCATTCGATCGCAGTCCGCCCTGGAAGCTCTCGCGTAGCACCTGCACGCTCGCCCCCAGAGTGGAGCCCCCGCGCAAGCGATAGCGCGTGTCCAGGCCGTACTCCCGGACAATTCGATTCACGCCAGGAGCCAGCAATGGATCGGGCAACAGTACGTCGAATCGCTCATTGATGAAGCCGCCCTGCAGGTTCAGGCTGGCGCGCGCGCCGGCCCATACCCAGCCCAGGCGATACTGAGTGCGCTGCATGGGCTGCGAGGTTAACTGCACGTCGCGGATGCTGGACATCGCAGGATCGGTCACCTGCCCGAGCTGGAACACCTGCGCGGAGTCCGTGATTTCCTGGCGCGCGGTAGCGAACAGCCGCGTGGCACGAGTGAGGCGGCGCTCGACGTTCAACTGGTATGAAGATCCGGTAAAACGGTCGCCGCCGAAGTCGACCGTGTCACGGCCAGCCTGAAGACCCAGGGAGGTGCGGCGGCCGACAGCGTCCACGCCCGCGTCCACGGACTTGACGTCATAACCACGCGAAAGTCCGTCGATGTCGAAATCCACGCGCGCGGCCGAGACTCCGGCGTGGGCTGTGAAAACCCGCGAGAGCTCGCGTTCGATCGACAGCTGGCCGAAGCGGCGACTGGTATCGACCGGCGATTCGGAGAAGCTCGCGGCCCGGTACTCGCCCTCGGCCACGATGCGGGTGTCCGGCCCGAGCGGAATCATCGCCGTCGGACCGGCGGTGACTACGTTGGCATTCTCGTAGTTGGAGGGCAGCAGGCCTTCCGCGGGATTCAGTGCCAGCTGGCCATAGGTTTCAGTGACGGACAGACGCAGCACGTCGCGGACAGGCATCCAGCTGAACGAGGCGCGCAGCTGCGAACGATTCTCGTCGTCAAAGGCGCTCTGGAAGAAATGCCGGTATGCGTGGCTGGCTTCGGCATCGAGCAGCAGATATTTCGTGGAGTGTTCCAGCTCGGCGCCAAGCTCGACAACGCCAATCGTCGCCGATTCTTCGAGACCTTTCGGAGCCTGCGCCAGGTTGTCCGAATCGATGGCGCTGACGCGAGCCTGCATTCCCCAGTCGAGGGCTAGTCCGGGCCGCGCCTGCAACACGACGCAGGCGAGCGCCAGGCAGCGGGCGACCTCCCGCATGGAGACTTTCATTGCCCCGCGCTCCGTGGCACGTTGGAGCCGTAGTTGGAATAGTCGTAATACTCGCCCGTGTGCGAATGCACGACGCTGTTGAGCGCGATGCACACCTTGGCGTCAGGCCCGAGGCGCGCGAGCGACTCCAGGACCGCGGCCTGTGGTGTTGTGCCCGCGCGAACCACCAGCAATACCAGATCCACCTTCGTGGCCAGCAGCGAGGTTTCAACCACGGGCAGCACGGGCGGGGCGTCGAGGATGTTGATAGTGCCGGGTCCTGCCTGGCGCAGCCGCTCGAGCTGACTGATCAGTCCATCGCCGACGAACGCCTCGCGCTGCTCCCCCGCACCGATTCCCGCGGGCACCATCGTCAGGCGGGGGACCTCGGTGGCGCAGATCACATCCTCCATGTCATTGGCGCCCCGCGCGCAGTCGACCAGCCCCGGCAGATCAGCCGCGCCGAACAGCTTCGAACAGCTGCGCCTCACCAGATCAAGATCCACCAGGACGACAGACAGGTCCGGGGCCTTGGAGAAGGTTCGCGCGATGGCGGTGGATACGAATGTCTTGCCGTCGCCCGGAAGCGCGCTGGTGACCAGCACGAGCGGCGCGATGCCGCTGTCGAGCGCGGGTTGCAACTGTGCCAGCAGTTCGCGACGCAGGCCGCGCATGTGACTGACCACGGCCTGCTCCACGCGGCCCTCCCAGAATGCCCGGACCGCGTCGTCTTCCGCGGCTTGTATCGACAGCGTGCGGGCATGAGGTGGGCCTTTCACGGGCCCCGGCCGCAGCTGCGCCCGGGCGGACACCACGGATTCGCGGACGCGGTCGCTGCGCAACTTTCCCAGTGTCTTCTCGACGATGCTCATTTCAATGACTCCAGGGCATGAGCTGACATGCGCGAATCCCAGTGCCGGTAGCCGGCCATCACGACGCCCGTGCTGAGGATCAGCGAGAGTGTCAGAAAGGAGTAGGCCACGACCGCTCGCCGTCCATGACGGAGCGCGGCGGCGCTCGAGATGCGTCCGATCGAG
>JBDSGY010000187.1:0-4820 GCA_039918755.1 Steroidobacteraceae bacterium | reverse complement strand
AATGCGTTCGAGACCTTCCGCAACCAGAATGCGCTGATGTACGCGGCCGGCGTCAACCAGCCGGACATCGTCGACCTGCTGCTGGCCCACGGTGCAAAGAACATCAATGTGCGCGCCAAGAGTGACGACTGGCCGCGGCAGATGACTTCCGAGCCGCGCGCGCAGTTTTCGAGCCGCCAGGCCGGAGGACTGACTGCCCTGCTCTACGCCACGCGCTCAGGCTGCTATCGCTGCGCGGTGGCACTGGTGAAGGCAGGCGCGGAAGTCGACCGGCCGAATCCGGACGGCGTCACGCCGCTGATCAACGCGCTCGACAACAAGCGCTTCGACATCGCGATGTTCCTGATCGACCAGGGCGCCAATGTGCATGTCTGGGACATGAGCGGCCGCACGCCGCTGTACGTGGCCGTGGACATGAATTCGTTCCGGGGCGGTGGTGGCTTTGGCGGCGGCGCCAACGGCCCGGGCGGCGCCGGTCGCGGCGGCGCGGAGCCTGTGGCAGTGCCGGCAACGCCAGGTGCGCCGGTCGTCACCGCCATGCAGGTCGTGAATCGTCTCATCGGCATGGGCGTCGATGTGAACCACCAGCTCACCCGCAAACGTCCCTATGGCGCGGGTCGCGGCCGCTTCCAGGATTACGACATGCGCGGTGGCGTTGGCCCGCTGTTCGTGGCGTCGATGAACCATGACCACGAGGCGATGCAGGTGCTGCTGGCGCATGGCGCCGAGGTCGACCTGCCCAATGTGTTCCAGATGACACCGCTGATGATGGCCGCCGGCATGATCGGCACGGGTCGCGTTGCGGGTGGCGGCGCCCCTGGCGGCGCCCCGACTGGCGACGCACAGGCGCGCGCGATCAAGACCATCGACCTGCTGCTGGACGCCGGCGCGAACATCAATGCGCAGGTTACTGACAGTCATACGCATACGGCCGTGCTGATGGCGTATCTGGCTGGTCGCGATCAGGAAGGGCGTACGGCGCTGTTTGCTGCCGCCGAAGGTGGCCGTGACAGGGTCGTTCAGCATCTGCTTGAACGCGGTGCAGATCCGGCAATACGCGACGCGGCCGGCAAGACAGCGCTCGACGCCGTGCGCGCCGTACCCGCGGTTGCTGGCGCTGCAGCGGCGGCACCTGCGGCAGCTGGCCGCACGGCGACAGTGGCGCTGCTCGAAGCGGTTACTCCCAGGTCCGGCGCTGCGGCGCCGGCTAAATAACAGACGCCGGGGGGGTCAGCGCGCGCCTGCCACGGAGAGGTTCGCGCCCGCGACGTACGACGCGGCATCCGAGACCAGGAACATCACCGCCGCTGCAACCTCGCAAGGCTCACCGGCGCGCTGCATCGGCAGCGCGGCAGCGATGGAGTCGAGCTTGCCGGGCACGTGGATGTCGGTGCGGATGGGGCCAGGCGATACGGCGTTGACACGAATGCCCTGCGCGCCGACCTCACGCGCCAGCCCCAGCGTGAGGCTGTCGATGCCGCCCTTGGATGCGGCATACCAGACATGTTCACCAGGGGATCCGTACACCGACGCCCGTGAGGAAATCAGCACGATGGACCCACCCTGCCCGCCCATGCTGGTCGACATCCGCTTGATGGCTTCGCGTGCGCAGATCAGCGCGCCGGTCAGGTTCACATCGATGACGTGCTGCAGCGTTGCGTTGCTGGCCGCAGCCAGCGGCGACGAAGGCCCGGTTACACCACCGTTGTAAACCAGCACGGCCAGGCGACCGAATTTGTCCGCTGCGGCGTAAAGCTGCTCGATGTCGGCGATCCTGCCCGTATCGGCCTGCACGACATGCGCTTCGCCACCTCCAGCATGGATGCGCGCGGCAACATCGATCGCCGCATGCTCGTTGGTCGCGTAGGTGAGAAGCACCTGATACCCCGCGCCTGCTGCCTGCAGCGCAATCGCCTCGCCGATGCCACGGCTGCCGCCGGTCAGCAGGAATACCGGCTTGCGCGTGTCAGTCATGGAAGTACGCGGCGACCAGCCCGGTGTGGATCACCACCGGCGCCGCCGTGAAGAAGGGGCCGGCCTGTTCCCGCCAGGCGCGGAAGCCTAAGGATTCGCGAAACGTGACCATGTGTTGTTCGACGCTGTCCCAGCGCACGATCAGATGGTAGAGCGCGGGATTTTCGATGACGCGCGTGAGCAGCATGCCGTGGCAGCCCGCAGCGTCACGGAAATGCGAGGCAGCGTGTGCTACTGCGGCTTCAAACTCTGCGGCCCGTGCCGGATCAATGGTAAGCGTGGCGATCTCGGTGATCATGTTGGCGATGGCTTTCCGTAGTAGATGGGTTTTCCGCAGCTTTCGCAGCAGAGGTCGTGCCGGGGGGTGGGAGCTTGCGCCGCGCCGGGCTCCAGTCCTGGCATCACCACGCAGCAGCCACATGCAATGCCCCGGGAGTGGCTATCAAACGCCTGCAGCATCGCGGCGGTCCATGCCACGTCACAGTAGGGACAGGCAGGCGTTTCGTGAGTCCGGGTCATCCCCGGCAGGATACTTCAGTCCAGCAGCGAACCGGCCTTTCCCTCAGCGCGCCCGGTTGGCCACCGGCGCATCCGGCGGCTCCTGGTAGCCATTGCGGTCCAGTCGCAGTTCCGGATGCAGCGCGCAGGGCACGCAGTCCGGCTGATGCAGTTCGGGCACGCGGCCACTCACCGGATTGGTGTACGTGAACCACATCGGCATGATCATCGGCCACACAAATGTGTCGCCGGGACCACCGGCGAAATGTTCCTGGCGCTTGCCCAGTGCAGTGAGCGGAATATCGACGTTGGCCGAGTTCGTGGGCGCGCGAGGTGGAGTGCCAGCCGGCCGCGGTGCAGGGTCTTTCGCTTTGGCCCAGACGCCGTCTTTCCATGCCACGGGCGTGATGTATGGCTCGTCGAGCGTGAGTTCCCAGATGCGCCAGATGCCGTTTTCCAGCACATAGCGGTCGTGGTACATGCCGCCCCAGAACGCGGCCGCGAAAAAGTCGCCGGCCTTGCCCACGGTCTTGCCGGTGCGCGGCTGGAACAGCTTGAAGCGGCCAGTGGCGGAACGGCCATCATCCGAGACCAGCACCATGGGCTGGATCAGCCAGTGATAGGAGATGCCCGCCTGTGTCGTGGGACCCTTGCCTTTCACGCGCGCGGCGATGAGCCGGTCGCGGCCGATGTGATAGCCCTGGAATGGCGTTTCCTTGAAGCCCTTCGCCGCCATCACGCCTGCCCAGCCGGCGGGGTCGGAATCATCCACGTAGTAGCCATAGGTGGCTGAGACGTTGGCGATGCCGTCATAAGCCGCCGAGCGTGCGAGCCGGCGGCGCGCCTCATCGATCGTCACCGGCAAAGCCTTGCCTGCTGGGATGGCAGCGGTCAATGCCTTGCCCGCTACGAGCTTCGCGCCGCCCGCAGCCTTCACGGCGCGGCCAGTCACCGGATGTGGGGCGATGAAGGCGGGCATCGCAAGTCCTGGCGGAGAACCCGCGGCCACCGCACTCGGCGCATCGGGCGCGTTAGCGCCGGCGGGAACGGCGTCGACGATGCGGCTCCTGCCCCACCCCTGGAAAATGTCCGTCTTCATCACCACGAAGCGGCGCATCTCGCGGATCTTCCAGGCCCGGCCTTCCTTGACGAAACGGTTGCGGAATGTCGCGACCTCCCACCAGCCTTTTTCCTGATCGGCTTCACCCAGCATGCCAAGCTCGATGCCGCGCACGAAAGCCTCGTTGCCACCGGGCGAGATGCTGACGGTGACGTCGTGCTGCAGGCGATCGTTGAGCTGGCCGTGCGTGAGTCCGGCAGGACCAATGCTTTCGAGCCAGCGGCGCACACCGGCGGGACCGCGCCAGATGCCCTGCCCTGCAATCTCGACCACGCCATCCTGCGCGAACAGGTCGACGACATCGTTCCACATCCTGCGGTCGGCGTAATAGCCGTAGGCCGACTGGAGATTGCGGACCCGGTCTTCGTCGTTCAGCGCATCCACACGCTTCTGCAGCGCGGCGAGCGTAGCCCCGGTTGGAGGGGCTGCGCCGATAGCGGGTGGTACGGGAACGCCGGCCGTCTCGGTATCGAAGTGCTTCGGGACGACAGGCAGATCGCCGCCGCCCCAGTTGATCCACCCGTCTTCATATGGGCCATCGAACTGCGGGAAGTAGCGTGCCGTTGCGATCTTCCACACGCCTTGCTGTCGCACGTAGTCGTTCTCGAAGACACCGCCCTCGATGCGCGCCTGGCCGCGGTGGCCGTGGAAGATCAGCGCCTGCCAGCGCACCTTGGCGCCATTGCCGTCCACCGAAAGGTTCGCCACCGGTGCGTCGATGAACATGCTCGACAGGCCATCGGCCTTCGCGCCTTCGTGACCACCACCATAGCGGCTGCGCAGGAACGCCGCGACCGCTGCGGGCCCTGTTGCTGTCTGTGCCGGCTTGACCATGCCGTCGAACACAAAGCTGCCATCGGTCGTGAACAACGCGCCGACTTCATTCCACAGCCCGTATTGCGCGTACTGCGCGTAGCTGCCCTGCAGCGTCTTCACCGCGCGCACGCTCTCGGTGCGCTCGACCTCGCGGGCGAAATCATCGAGCGCGGCGGCCCGCAGCTGCGCGGCGAGGAACAGGGCAAGCGTCGCGCAGACAAGGGCGAACGGACGCGTCATGGCACTCTCCTGTGCGTTTCTTTCCGGGAGAATCAAGCAGCGGCCGACGCCTGTCCACACTTGCAGGGATTACTTCCGTCTGGTGCAAGTATGCGAAACTTGGCGCAGTGAACCGATTGCATTTTCAACTGGAAGCCACCGCGGCGGGCTCGCGCGCTCGCGCCGCGCGTTT